>JBDTSA010000022.1:0-10814 GCA_039931335.1 Acidobacteriota bacterium | reverse complement strand
GGCACAGGATGGCCTTGATGATGCGGTTGATCATGTGCTTCTCACTCGAAGACGCGTCGTCTGCGCTGCGCAGGCCCTTCGCACTATCGATCTTCCTGACCTACCTCCTGTCCATGGCGAGAGAAACTCGAACAGCAGAATCGACACCTTGCCTTATGAAGGTTGGTGTGCGAATAGTGTGCAAACGCTTCAGAACGGAATGAACTAAGCCAAACGAAATGGGACGGCAAGGCGAGTTAAGTACCAACGAAATAAAACGTAGGCGAACGCAGCTTAGAGCCACTCCCAAGTTTAGTGAAAAGCTTACTGTAGTAAAAAATGTAGTAAGTCTCTGCGTATTCGGCACTCTAGGTTACCGCCCACTTCAATCGAGATGCGAGAGATTCTTTGGGTCTACTTGTCCAGACGTCGATTTAAGGTTCCGTCTAATTATCTGTTTCCAACTCGTATTGGAGGCCGGCTGGAAATACCCTAAGGGACATTAAAGAGAGTTGTGTAGCCGGCTGGGAATTGAAGGTGTTAGGTGATCGCCTCAGGGCTTCCGGCATTTCTATTCAGTGTCGTTCATGACCGTGGCGGGGACATCTATCGCTTGTCCAGATTGCTGGGCCACACTTCGGTAAAGACTACGGAAATTTATAGAGACTAGTGACACTATCGTTTGCACTCGATGACCCTGAGAAACACTTTCGTCACGCAAGCCAGTAAGACTACATCTTTCGACGCAGTAATGGTCTAAAGTTCAGAGGCTAGTTGATGAGGCGCGTCGATTGGCAACTTTAGGTCAGAACCGCGGCATTTGGCAGGGCCTTTCTCTGATCTGCTAAGAGCAGTCGAAATTACGAGGGCGAATTAAAGCCGAACACCCACTTCCAAGCCTCGCCTTCCTTTACATAGACGGAGTTGCCATAGATCTTTTGTCCGCTGATGTCCTTGCCGCCGCAGGTGCCGTTAACCGTGCCCGTTAATGTCAGGATGCCGACCGTTGGCGAGACTGCGGTTGCGACGCCATCCGTCAGCGTAAAGCCCGTGACGTCGCATGTTGCTCCCGTCCAGTCCTTTATAGCGTCGGCCTTGTTTGCGAAAAAAGTGCCAAATATATTCACGAATGTAATTTCCTTGGCCGTCAGGTCTTCGATCCTTTTGGCGTCTTTATTCTTCCACGCTTCCCAGACGGATCTTTCTGCCGCCATCAGGGCGTCAGTGATCGGGTCGGCAACCGGTTTGGCAGGTGCCGGAGCAGCAGCGGTGTTAGCGTTCGCTGTGGCCTTGTCGTCCTTCTTCGGCTCTTCCTTTTTGTCGGCTGCCGGCGGAGTTTTAGGATCGACGATCAGATTCTCGCCATGAAAAGCGGGCTGCCATCTTCCGCCGTTTCTGACCCAGACGGTCGCCGCACGGACGGGGCTTGGCAATTTTTCGGTTTTGCCTGCCGCTGTGCAACTGCCTTCCATATTTGACTCATAGCTGAGGACATAAGCGTCATCGTCGATCTTTGCCATCTGCGGTTTGGTCAACGCCCAGCCCTCCTTGACCTCGCATTTGACGCCGCTGATCATTTTGACGGCATCAGTCTTGCCAAGGCGGACTCCGCCATAGCGCATCACGACCTTATCGCAGAGGAAGCTTTCAAAGAATTTGCCGTCACCTTTGATGTAGGCTTCGTTCGCTTGTTTATCCAAGGCAAGCAATGCGTCTGCGGTTGGCTCGGCCGCGATTGGCTTGGGGGCGTTGGCGTCAGAATCGGCGGTCGTGTTCTTACTTGGTGCATTGCCGGCACCTGGCGCACATGCCGCAAATACAACAGCGGCTGTCAAAATTATCAGCAAATGTCTTAATTGAATTAAGTTCACGTCTAGTTCCTCCAGGGAAAGTCGATGGCGTACAGTCTCAGGGTTTCGCCGCCCGGTGCGAACGACACTTCACCTTGATCAACCATTCCGATTCGTTTGAGCAGCCGGCCCGAGCGGTCGTTATCGATCGTCGTAATCGCAACCACGCGACTGAGTCCAAGGCTCACCTGCGCGAACGCGAGAGTCGCTTCGGCGGCTTCACGCGCGAAGCCATAACCTTCAAGCCTTGCGAGCAACGCGAAACCAATATCAACGTCATCAAGTGTTTCGCGTTTGATCAAGCCGCACATACCGCCAAGAGAGTTGTCGCTTTTTAGCTCGACGGCCCAAAGTCCGAAACCATGTTTCCGGTAGGAAGCCACTGGGCCGGTCTCGATATAGTTTCTCGCTCCGTCGAGGTCGTTTACGCCTCGGTCGCCGATGTAGCGCTTCCATCCGGGTTCGTTTAGCAATTCGAGAATGAACGGAGCATCATCTAACGTGAAGTGTCGCAGAACGAGTCGCTCCGTTGTTAGCACTTCCTTCGCGTCGGACCCACGAGCTTCGTCCGAAACAGCAAACTGCATGTCATCATTTTTTATTGTCATCAATGAGCATTTTGCCGATCAGGCGGGTACGCTAGAATTGATTGTACGGCGTTGAAGAGATCGTCGCGAATATATGACGCCTTTACCGGGAAAAATTATTCGACTCGCGAATGCCATTGGCGCGGTCGGCGGGCGTGCGATGCTCGTCGGCGGATGTGTGCGCGACGAATTGATGGGTGTGCGGTCCAGCGAGTGGGACCTTGAAGTCTATGCCGTCGAGCCCGCGAAGCTGAAAGTGATACTCGAATCATTCGGTGACGTCAACGCGGTCGGCGAAGCGTTCACCGTTTACAAGGTCGGAGATGATATTGATGTTTCCATCCCGCGCCGCGACCGAAAGTCGGGCCAGGGTCACAAAGGTTTTATTATCGAGGGCGACCCCGACATGTCATTCGAAGAAGCATGCTCGCGGCGTGACTTCACGGTAAACGCGATTCTCAAAGATCCGCTGACCGACGAGATCGTCGATCCTTACGGCGGCCGCACCGACATCGAGAAGAAGGTACTCCGGCATGTGTCCTCCGAAACGTTTGCTGAAGATTCGCTGCGCGTTTTGCGAGCGGCGCAGTTCGCAGCGCGCTTGGAGTTCGACATCACTCCCGAGACGGTTGAGATCTGCAAAACGATCGATGTCACCGATCTGCCGAAGGAACGCATCTGGGGCGAGCTTGAAAAACTTTTGCTGAAAGCCGACCGCCCGTCGATCGGCTTGAAATGGCTCTACGATCTCGGCGTCGTCGATCAGATATTTCCCGAGATGAAATCGCTCGCCGGCGTACCGCAGGAACCGGAGTGGCACCCGGAGGGCGACGTTGATATTCACACGATGATGGTTGCCGATGAGGCCCGCAAGCTTATCGACGATCTCCCTTACGAGAAGCAGGTCGCGGTCATGCTCGGAGCACTGGCGCACGATTTTGGTAAACCGCCGACGACGCAATTCTTCGACGGACGCTGGCGTTCTCATTCGCACGATGAGGCCGGCGTTGAGCCGACATTGACGTTTCTCGATAGACTCAGCATCTTCACCCTGAATGGCTACGACGTCCGTAATCAGATCGTCCAGCTCGTTCGTTATCATCTGAAGCCGGGTGAGTATTACAAAGCAAAGAATCCGGTCGGAGATGGTGCATTTCGGCGCTTGGCGCGAAAGGTCGAGCCTGATCTTCTTTATCGTGTCGCGAAGGCCGACAGTCTGGGTCGTAATCCCGATTGGCTCCCGAAAGAGAAATGGTTTGGGTCGGAAGCTCAAGAGTGGTTCATTGGAAAAGTCCGCGAGCTGGAGATCGAAAAAAAGGCGCCGGACCCGATACTCATGGGGCGGCACCTTATTGAACTGGGGCTCGAGCCATCGCCGCGATTCAAGCAGATCCTGGATCTGGTTTATGAACTTCAGCTCGACGGCAAAGTAACAAATGTGGATGACGCGCTTCACTCCGCCAGACGCCTTATCGACAACCTGTAGTCGACCTGCGTGTTCGCCCGGGTGTTCAGGAAAGATTATCTACTCAGCCCACGGAGAACCGTTGCGTCGAACAGGGTGGCGAAGGCGGCAGTAGTTGGCTGGTCGCCGTTATTTCCCGGAATCCTCGTTCTTGGCGATGGTTTGTTCAGCTAGAGCATTCTCATGCTTGATCTCGACCCGCAGGCGGCGGTACAGGCTCATCCAGAAATTTGCGAAGAGCGGGAGAACGAAAAACGCGACAAAGTAGCCACGCCAATCGTCCATCAGTAGTCTGAAATTTGTGATCAGAAGCACGACGATCGTAACCCAGTGACTGAAGCAGTATTCGCACGTCCAAACGTAGAAGAACTTCCGGACGAGAATATTGTCTGCTTTCTCGCTGCGGTCTTTGGCTGCCTCGCGCCATTCTTCGAAGATCGTTTCCTGCGTGACGGTCCAGGAGATCGACGCCACGACCATCGATAGGATTAGTAGCCAGAAGATCTGAATGCCAAATCCGAAACTCATACTTTAAAAGAGTTTGCGATCCGCAATCACAAAAAGCGATCGCGGATCGCAATACGATTTTCAAATCTCAAATCTCAAATCTCAAATTTGAAATAGTATTATTGTTTTCCTTCGAGGAAGGCTTTCAGCCGACGCGAGCGCGAAGGGTGCCGAAGCTTCCTGAGCGCCTTTGCCTCGATCTGACGAATTCTCTCACGCGTCACGGCAAAGTGCTGGCCGACTTCTTCAAGAGTATGTTCCGACCCGGTGTTGCCGAGCCCGAATCGCATCTTGATGACCTTTTCTTCACGCGGAGTAAGTGTCGCAAGTACCTCATCAGTGATCTCCCGCAGATTCGAGAATGTTACTGACTCGGCCGGATTCAATATCGATTTGTCCTCGATAAAATCTCCCAGGTGCGAATCTTCCTCTTCGCCGATCGGAGTCTCGAGCGAGATCGGCTCCTGCGCGATCTTCAAAACCTTTCTCACCTTCGAGACCGGAATATCCATCCGCTTGGCGATCTCTTCCGACGTCGGTTCACGGCCAAGCTCTTGAACAAGCAATCGCGATGTGCGGATGAGCTTGTTGATCGTCTCGATCATGTGGACCGGTATTCGAATCGTGCGAGCCTGGTCTGCGATAGCACGCGTGATCGCTTGCCTGATCCACCACGTTGCGTACGTCGAGAATTTGTATCCGCGACGCCATTCGAACTTGTCGACGGCCTTCATCAAACCGATGTTGCCTTCCTGGATGAGATCCAGAAACTGTAATCCGCGATTCGTGTACTTCTTTGCGATCGAAACTACCAAACGCAAGTTAGCTTCGACCAGTTCGCGCTTCGCCTGATTGGTCTCGTACTCACCGACGCTGATGTTCTGATACGAGCGCTTGATCTCAACCGCCTGCAGGTGAAAGCCTTCTTCGATCTCCTTCAACGCACCCTTTGCCTCACGAAGCTTCGCCTGAAGTTCGCGTTTCTGCGGCTGGGCAGGCTTCTTGTCGAGTTTGTTCTGGAGCGGCTTGATCGTCTTTTCGATCTTGCGAATTTCTTCGACGACCTTGCGGATCGATGCGATCAGGACCTGCATTGAGTGCTCGGTCAGATTCAGGTTCTTGATCTCGTGTGCGATCTCCAAACGCAGACGAGCGGTCTGCCGCCGAAGCTTTAATAACTTCCTGGGCTTCTTCTTGTCTTTCGCGAGGACCTGTTCCTTCTGATAGGCAGCCAGCGATTTCAGCGCCGCGTTGTAGGTCTGGTGAATGTTCCCAATACCTTCCAGCGTCCAGCGCATGTACTCTTCGGCCTTGTCCTCTTCCAGAGAGATCTCGGCTTGCTCGGAGAATGCTACGGTTTCGCGAATCGTAGCCCGGCCTTTCACCAGGTCGTCACCCACCTTGATCAACCGCTCGACCGCGATCGGTGAGCGATTGATCGCTTTCCGGGTCTTTATCTGTCCACGTTCGATGCGCTTAGCTATCGTCACCTCGCCCTCGCGGGTCAGAAGGGGAACGATACCCATCTCCCGAAGGTAGAGGCGAACCGGATCATTTGATTTGTCGAGAGCACCGGCAGAAAGGTCGAGATCGAGATCTTCCTCGTCAACCGCCTCCTCTTCGTCTTCGTCAAGCGCCATGGTCGACGCACGCTCCAAAAGCTGTGCATCTGTCTCGGCAACGGGGATATTTGCCCCCTCCAAACGATCCAGAACATCTTCCAGATCGTCGGCGGACATCATGTTTTCAGGTATTTCCCTATGGAGTTCGTCAAGGCTTAGAAACTTCTTTCGCTTGCCCAGGGCCAGCAGGCGGTCCATCAGGTCTTCTTTCTCGTCGTAATCGGCCATATTTTAGTAAATGTATTGGATTAAATAGCGGTGTATGCCGTTGTTCGTAAAATGGTTATTAATGCCCTCGCCGCCCACTTTCTTTACTGTAGGCGGGGTGCGTATCAAAAACGTAAATGATATCAGGTTTCGGAGATTTTATTAAGCAGGTGTTGCTTCATTTTCGAAAGATCGAGGTGTTCGGTGACTAATTGCTTAATACGCACCGTATCCCGCGATTGTTCGGCGGCGATAAGCTCGTGGCTGACTTCTAAAATACGGTTCGAAATCGCCATCGACCGCAGTGTGAACACGCAATTCTCAGCCCTATGGAGCACATCGTCGATGACCTCGCCCGTTTCGCGATGCGGTTGCGTCATCATCAAGACCGCGAGGAAATCTTGCAGAGCTTCGTCTTCTCCGGTTAACTCGTTCAGTTTTTCGAGAGTTGCATCGTCGCCCTTCGCATGAATCTCGAAAAAAACCTGGAAGACCGGAGCCGTCGCGAGCGACTCGTAATCGGTCTCTTCAAGCAGCGGCAGCACCTTTTCCTGGAGCTCGCGGTCGTAAACCAATAACTCGAGCAGTTGCTGCTCAGCGACGGTGATCTTGGCTGAGGTCGCCCGTTTCACCTGTTTCCGGAGAGTTTCGGTCCCGATCTTGCTGCCTTGTTTGACGGCGTTCCAAAGATCGCGTTTGAGCCCGCTGCTTTCGACACGAAAGAAGTTCATTGTCTGATCGAAACTCTCGCGCTTTTGGATCGGGTTCTTGATATCCGACAAAACCGGCAAGACTTCCTCGATCGCTTCTGCCTTCTGCTTTGCATTCGCCAGGCTTCGTTCCTGCATCGACGACTTCAGAACGAAGTCGAGATAGGGGGCAGCTTTGCCGCGAGCATGGTTATATTTCTCAGCTCCGTACTCGCGGACGAAATCGTCGGGGTCCTTGCCGTCCGGCAGTACCAGAACCTTGATCTCGAAATCGTTCGGGAGAAGGATTTCCACCACTCTCCGGGCTGCACCAATGCCCGCGACGTCGCCGTCGTAGTTGATGACAACCTTCTTCGAGAACCTACCCAACAGTTTGGACTGTTCCGGTGTGAATGCCGTCCCGAGACTGGCCGCGACATTCGTGATCCCGTGCTGAAACAGGGCGATCAGATCGAGATAGCCCTCGACCAATATCGCGAATTTCTTTTTACGGATCTCATCCTTCGACTGGAACAGGCCATAGAGATGTTGGCCTTTGACGTATGCCGGCGTTTCGGGCGAATTCAAATACTTCGGTTGATCGTCGCCCATCGCACGAGCACCGAATGCGATCGGGTTGCCGTTGACGTCCAGCACTGGAAACATGATCCGCCCGCGGAAGCGATCGAAGACACGATCTTTTTCCTCGTTTACCGAGACCAGTCCGCTCTGTTCGATAAGTGTTTCGTCGATGCCTTTCTCTTTCAGATGATCGAGTAACGCGTTCCAGGAGTCGGGCGAGAACCCGATGCGGAATTGTTTTTGTACATCGTCGGTTATTCCGCGGCCGTTGAGATACTCGCGCGCATCTTTTGCCTTTTTACTTTTGCCTTGTAATTCAGCCTCCCAGAATTCGAGCGCGATCGCGTTCAGCTCGATGACCTGATCCGAAAGCTTCTTCTTTTCTTCGCGACGTTTTTTGCTTTTCTGGAATTGCTGATCGTCGATCGGCTCGGGCAGCGGTACTCCACTCATCTCGGCGACACGCTGGATCGCCTCCGGAAAGTTCAAACCTTCCATCTCCATCAGAAACGTGAATGCATTGCCTCCCTTGCCGCACCCAAAGCACTTGTAAAAACCTTTCGCCGGGCTCACCGAAAACGACGGAGTCTTTTCCGAATGGAACGGGCAGCAGCCCATCCAATTCGCCCCCTTCTTCTTGAGCGCCGCGTACGGTTCAATTATCCGCACCAGATCAGCGCGGTCTTTCAGGTCATCGATGAAGTATTGTTCGTAGAGCACAGACTAAGGAAGATACCAAAACTCGCTTATCGGCTCCCAATTCCGTTGGCGACCAGGCTCGCGATTCAGCAAAAACACACGGATACGACTTCGAGCCACTCCATACCTAACCAAGTTCTCCACAATTTCTAGAGAGTGCCTTTTTGCGACGCGAATTGACCGATCACGAAAGACTAGATTCGCTCGAGCCGAAGGATTTGCCTTCAGGAACCACGAAAGAAATTCCCCATCGTCAAAGTCCGAACATTCTGCCATTCCGAATTCTTCATCCCGCGCAAAGATAAATGGTTTGAAGGTTCGTGGAATTTCATAAGAGTCATCGATGTCCAGCACGGGCTCCGCTACTCCTGTCGGCACACGCCAAAAGGTAACTTTCATATCCACCGCAGCCTTTGTGTGGAGGATCTTGATTCGACTCAAATCAAAACCACGAAACCTTGTGTACCTTTCAATCCAGGCGTGACGGAACACGCGGTCTCGCCTTTTTTCCGGCCCGTTGGCGATCGAGATCAGACCAGTCGAGTTCGGATATTGATGAAGATCCATGTAGAAAGCGTCCAAACGGGACAACAGGTCGTCGCACGGAAGTGCTCCATGTTCGTCGACCAAGACAGGTCCCGGCGCGTCCTGAGCTCGCGTTAGACCGACAAGTCCGAGGAAAACGAGGCCGATCATAAAAAGCCCTTTGACTCTCATTGCTGGTTTGAACGAAATTAGCCTCATGAGATCAAAAGTAGTGCGTCTTCGTTCGGGCCTGCATCCCAATTTTCGGTTCTCGACAGGCAAACGGTTCTCCATCGAGAATCTCGTCATTTCTGCAGAATTCCTTACCATCAATAAATGGCCGCACAAGCCGAGCATTGGATTGGGTCCGGCCGACAGATACGATCTCAATCCGTTCCTCGAGGATATCAATCCAGAAAGTCATTCCCACTTTCATGCCATTGCGGCTCCCGCCTGATACCGTTAGCTGACGCACATGGTCCCCCTTACCTATCGCGAAGTCAGGAGAAGTCCTCCGACTTATTGTGAGAACTCCAACGGACGACACTTTCGCACGCATGGGCTTTCTGATGAGATAAGCGTACCTTGCCGGATAAGTCGGAACGTCACTGAGGCTCTTGTCTTCGTCACCGACTTTCTCCCAAACTCCCCCTTCTTCAGTGTAAATGTCTCTTTTGCGGCGGTCGGGAACGTCGAGCCCTGCTGCGAAGATAGCGAAGTCCTTCAATCCGTTTCTTGCAATCATAAGATGTCGTTCGCCAAATCTAACTCTAATTAGTTCGCCTTCGAGGAATGGGTTTGGTTTTTGAACATTGAACCGCTCTGAGACAAGTAATATAGAGTCACCGCGAAGCGCGACTCTTCCATAATCGATATTGGCAAGAGTGTGGTAGACGTAGTCGTAGACGAATCCCTGCTGGCTCCAGACAAGTCCGACACGGCCTAACATCGTCTCTCTTGAATATTTGCCTTCCCACTCGTTCTGATGCGGGGCGGCCATGATTTGCAAGTACTTGCTCTTCGCCAATTGAATATCGTTTTTTGAGTATCTCGTGAAATCGAACCGCGAATTACCATTGTCTACGCGGCCGATCTCTTTGTACCAGTTGCTCTCGTCGTCGATTGGTTGGGCGGTCACGCTTGTACAGAGGGCAAGGTACAGCAATGCGATAAACTTGTATTTAGACGCGATCATCATAGGACAATTCTGTCAGCTGTGTCGTCGAGGTTTTGCGAGGCTGGAACTCACAACTTCATCTCCGCGATCGTCGCGCCGTTACCGCCTTGGTTATCGGGGGCGAAGGCGAATTTCTCGACGAGGTCGTGATTCTTCAAAAAGTGATGCACGTAATTTTTCAACGCACCGGTTCCGTAGCCGTGGATGATCCGGACTCGGGGGAGCGAAGCGATGTAAGCGTCGTCAATAAAACGGTCGAGTTCGTATTCGGCTTCGGCGGTGGTCTTGCCGATGAGGTTGAGCTCGGCGGGCGCGTCGGGAGAATCGATCGGCTTAGTGATCGAGGACACCCTCCCTACCGGTCGGGTTTCTGCCTGTTGCTCCGCGAGTCTCAGATTTGAAAGCTTCTCTCTTAATCGCATTCCGCCGACGAGAACCTCGGCTGTTTCTTTATCGAGCTTTTCGATCGTGCCGACAGTCCCAAATGATGTGATGACTCGTGACCCGACGTCAATGGACTGGAGCGCAGGCGTCCCGCCTGCATCGGCCGGACCGCGTCCGAACCCACCCGCTACCGCAGGTGGTACTGACAAGAGGTCGGCGGCTGACGCAGCGTCACCGCGTCTCCGAGTCCCCGCGTCGCTCAACTTCGACACCACCGCCCGATTGAGTTCTGCCTTTCGGGCGGCGCGTTCCTTGTCGAGCTTGTTCCGAAGGGCCTTGTCCTCGATCGTCTTCAAAAAAGCTGTAGATTGTCGGTCGAACGAATCGACAGTCTCGGCGAGCGCGTTTTCAAATTCTCGCTGCCGAGCCTTCTCTTTTTTACCCGCATCGATATCGAGATTGGCATACTTCATCGCGACGGCCTCGCGCTCTTCTTCGAGTGCGACACGTAGATCTTCAGCCTGCTTTGTTTCCGATTGCA
>JBDTSA010000021.1:0-10878 GCA_039931335.1 Acidobacteriota bacterium | reverse complement strand
CGTCACCATCGAACTTCCCGAAGACGACGAATCGAAGATCACCGAACAGGAGCTTTTGTTCAGACTGAATCTGCTCGATCCGGGAACCGCGATAACTGAGCAAACACTGCAGAACAACGCCGATCTGATCCTCGACTATCTCCGCGACCGCGGATTTTTCAAGGCAGAGGTCACATACTCGCAACGACCGCTCGAAAGCGAAACCGAAGTCGGCGTGACTTTCCGTGTGATTCCGAATGCGCAGGCGACAGTTCAGGCTTTCAATATCAACATCGAGGGATTCGATAACGCGAAGCTCATTGAAAAGGTAAAGCTTCAACCGGGAGAGCCGTTTTCACGCGAGCGGCTAATGGCGGATATCGAGATCATCCGCGGCCTTTTGCGCGACGAAGATTATCTTGCACCGACACTGGAAGAACCGCGGGTCGTTTACGAAGGCGAAAAGAATTCGATCACGATCACACTCACCGGGAAGGTTGGCCCGATCGTCGAAGTCGAGGTCGATGCCGAGCACGACCGGGTCGGCAATCGGACGCAAAAGAAACTTATTCCGCTCAAGCGGGAAGGCACATTGGATTATGCGGCGATCGTTGAAGGCGAGCGTCGTCTGGAAAATCATTACCAGGAACAGGGATATTTCTTCGTCGATGTTACGCCGGTCTGCTCGATCGAACCTCCGCTTGATAATACGGACGCGACGACGATCAAGAACGATACGGAATTTCTTTGCTCGGCGCTGAACAGCACGGATCTTCAGAATAAAAAGGTCACCGTCAAATACAAGGTCGATCTCGATCGCCAGTTAAAGCTCACGGATATTCGGCTGGAGGGTACCAGCCAGTTCACGATAACCGAGATCAAGACCGTGCTCGAATCGCAGGAAGCAAACCTACTTGGCATCATTCCTTTGTTTGGATACGGCCGCGGTTATACCAGTGCGAGTCTGCTCGAACAGGACGCAAATACGCTTCGCTCGCTGCTCCGTGAGCTTGGGTACCGCGACGCAACCGTCCGCGTAAACCAAGGTGTATCGCCTGACGGAAACAACCTGATCATTACGTTCGTCGTTGAAGAAGGCCCAAGAACGATCATCTCCGGTATCGACATCGCCGGAAACACCGCGTTTTCCGATGACGTGCTCAAGGCCCAGCTTCCAAAGATCGAAGGCACGTATTTCTCTCGGGCGAAGATTCGCAACGGTCAGCGAAAGTTAGCTGAGTTCTATTCGAACGCCGGCTACTACGATGCGAAGGTTGATTTCTCGATCGACGAACGAGTCATCGATCCGGCGACAGGCAAAAGTCTTTTCAAGGTCCTTTACACGATAAACAACGAAGGACAGAGAGTCGTCATTGACAGGATCCTCATAACCGGCAACGAGAAAACAAAGACGGAAGCGATCCTGCGTGCACTTGCTCTGAAGCCGGGCGAGTATTTAAAGGCCGCGGATATTTATACGAGCGAACAGAATCTCTACGCAAGCGATGCATTCGCGCGGGTCGACATCAAGCCGAGGCCGGCGGGCGAGCGGCCGGGCGGCGAACGGCTGACCGACGTCATCGTGAATGTCGAAGAGCAACCGGCGCGTATATTGTCGTACGGCGGCGGTGTCTCGACCGACCTCGGTGCGAGCGGCTTCGTCGATATTCGACATTTCAATTTCCTCGGGCGGTTGTGGCAAGCCGGCGCCCGCGTCCGAATGAGTCAGAAACAGCAGTTGGTTCAACTCGATTTTCTAAACCCGCGTTTCATGCGCGATGGCAATAAGCGATTCGCTCCGTTGACGCTGACCGCACAGTACCAGCGCGATTCGACCGTCACGCGATTTTTCAGATCTGCATTCGACAAGGGAACATTTGGAATCGTTCAACGCATCGATGCGGACGGCAATCCGATCGATGAGTTCGGCAACAACGCAGGCGACCCGACGCTCAACCGTCTTACGCTCTCGGCTGAAACACAAAGGACCGTCAGCCGCCGTGATCGGAGCATCGTCTTTCTTAGATATCGATTCGAGGATGTTCGACTCTTCAACATTCAGAGCCTCTTGATCAAAGAACTTTTGATCCCGGACTCGCGGATCCGCATATCGGGTTTCGGTGTGACGTTCGTCCGCGACACCAGAAAGAATTGCCTGATCAAATATACGATTCTCGATATCATCGCCCGCGGTGAAGCGGGTTCGCCATGCCGCTACAGCGCGAGCGACCCGACAGACGGCGATTATCTGACGGCGGAATACAACGTCTCGGTCCCTTTCCTCGGTGCGAACACCGGCTTTAATAAGTTCCAGGCGTCGTACAACATCTACCGGACGGTGAAGTTTCTGAAGAATACGACATTTGCCGGCAGAGCTATCCTCGGCGTCGCCAACGTTTTTTCTAACGGTGACCGATTTACTAATTCTTTGTTCCCGGAATTGAACGGCAGCCTTCCGATCAGCGAACGATTCTTCGCCGGTGGAGGCAACAGTATCCGCGGTTTTGATTTTGAAGAGGCAGGCCCACGCGTCGTCGTCGTCCCGCAGGGAATATTTCGCAACCGTAGCGGCGACCCGGTATTTCTCGATCCGTTCACGATCCCGTTTGGCGGCAACGCTCTCGCGGTCGTGAATCTCGAGGCTCGGGTTCCGGTGACGAAGTCAATTCGTGCAGTTCCCTTCTACGACGGCGGGAATGTTTTCAAGAGCCCGAAAGATATTTTCAATCCGGCTGATACCGTACCCAACAACATCAATGCGGCAAATCTGAGAGCCGTCTGGACCCACACGATCGGATTCGGGCTAAGGCTGAAGACACCCGTCGGCGGTGAGTTCGCGATCGATTACGGCTATCTGCTCAATCCACCGAGGTTCATAATTCCTCAAGGCATGAACCCACCGGCCATATATCAGCTCAAACGCGAGCACATTCACTTTAGGTTCTCGCAAGCTTTCTAACTAAAAAACTAAAACCATGTCTTTCGTACTGAACTTGCGGCAGAGCATAGCCAGACGTGAAACGTCTGGGAGTTCCGGCGCGACACCTCTCGCACTAGGGGTGCGACAGAAACATTCTTCTGCCGCACCTTCAGTGCGGACCGCTACTTATGCGTGTGTCCAGACGCTTATGCGAGTGTTCAGACGCTTCGCATCTTGCTATGTTCTTTAGACGGCTCCGCCGTCTATGTTTACGCAAGGCCGGTGACACCGGGCGGAGGGCAAACGGAAAAGGGTTTGGCTCGCGGCGGTGGATTCACACGACCGACACGAACCAAACCCTAAACAGGAAACGGGCTCACCATTCCGTTTCGCTGTTAATTGACGGCGGACGATAAGACTATGTGCGTCTCATCGACCTCCAATATCAAACCTTCATTCGTCACTCCCTTGACGATCGCAAAGTCCGTTATTTCTTCCGGCAAGGAAATTACCGGACGCTGAATCTTATCGCTCGAATCGGCCATCGCGGCGCGTTTTCGGTGGAAGCCCTTGGTCAGATACATCGCCTTGTCGGCCGACACGATCACCTGGTCGAACGTCTCTCCGTGGATCGGATAGCAGGCCGCTCCGACGCTGACGCCGACCTTTGCGACCGCATTGTCGGCGACCAGCGAAAACCCGTTGACCGCTTCTTCAATTCGCCGCGCAAGTTCCATGACGTCCGTACTGTCGGTGTCGGGGACTATCGCGACGAACTCGTCACCGCCATAGCGTGAAAGAAAATCGTACTCGCGTAACTGGGCTTTGACGATCAAGCCGATCTCCTTCAGCATCCGATCGCCGGCCTTGTGTCCGAACGTATCGTTCACGGCCTTAAAGCCGTCGAGGTCCAGCACGAGCAATTGGAAACTGCCCTCGGTGCGGCTTGCCCGCTTGACCTCCTTGTCGAAAGTGATCTGCAGGCTGCGTGCGTTCGGCAGCCCGGTCATCGGATCGGTAAGTGCGTAGTTTTCAGTAACTGCGTGCTCTAGCGACTTAGAAATAGCATCGGCGGCGATGCGGGAGACGGTCTCCAGCAGCCTCAGATGCTCGTCTTGATAGCGGCTCATTTCGCTCGAATAGAGCGAGATCGCGCCAAGCAGCTTGCCGTCCGCGATGAGCGGGATGGATGCCATCGCCTGGTACGCCGTCTTGAGCTCGCTCTCGGAATCGTCAAAATCGAGCGACGGGTGAAGGCTGTCGGCCGGAACGCCCTCTTTAAGCACGTATCCCGTCGCGCCGTCACCAACTTTTATGGCCCTTCCGACAAAAGCAGTTTTGTTCTTGCCCTCGACATACACAGCGTTTGCAAATTCGTTATTCTCCCCGAGCAGATAGATCGCGCATGTGTCGAACGGAATAAGCTCGCTGATCTTTTCGGTGAAGAGCGGGAGGATCTCGTCGAGGTCGAGTTCCGAACTGAAATCCCTGGCAAGCGAGTACAGGGCGAATACTTCGCGGTTCGCTCGCTTGATCTGCTCTACATAATTTGGGCTCGCGCCGGCATCGATAAAGTCCGAAACTCCAACTGCGTCGTGATCGCTCTCGTAGACAAGCTGCTGCGCCTTGATCTCAGCCTCGAAGATCCTCAGGTTGCGTAGAAAGACGCCGACGATTGTCGGATCGAATTGCGACCCGGACCGCGATCGAAGAAAGTTACATGCTTCCGCGTGTACCACGGCCTGACGATAGGGCCGTGCGACTCGTAACGTGTCGTACGCGTCGGCGACTGACAGAATGCGAGCCGTCAGTGGAATCGAGGTACCGCGGAGGCCTTCAGGATATCCGGATCCATCCCAGAACTCATGATGGTATTTCACGGTCGGTACAACAGGATAAGGAAACCCAACCTTCTCGAGTATCGAGGCGCCGACAAGTGAATGCGTCTTGATCTTCTCCATCTCGGCCGGCGTCAAACGGCCGGGCTTGCTCAGGATGTGATCCGGGACAGCAAGTTTACCGATGTCATGGAGCAGAGCTCCTGTGCGAAGTGCGTTGATCTCGTCCTCGCCGAGCCCGAGGATATTACCGAGGCCGACCGCATAGATCTGAGTCCGCCGGACATGTCCGATCCCCATCTGGTCGCGTGCGTCTATCGCCGTCGCAAGCGCCTCGACGGTCGCGAGATGGATGCGGCTCGCCTCGCTTATCTGTTTCGTTTTTTGCTCGAGCAGCCGGACATGGATCTTGTACGAAAGATGTCCTAAGACGGCGATCGGGACGATGACGAGTCCGAACTCGATCCCGAAATGCTTAAAGACTATGAAGAAAAAGATCGTAGAAGAGAGACTGATCAAACTGTTCAAAGCCGGTACCGCAAAAAGGTTTCGGAGAGTCGCTTTGTGACGACGCACATACTCGGTGTTCTTTAGGAGATAGGAGAGGGCACGGCTTTGCGCAAAGTGCATCAGCGCCATGAGACACGATGCAAAAACAATCTCGTTTGGAACACTGAGTTTTCCGATGACCTCTAACCTTCCGCTGCCTTCGAACGAACTGAGCGAGAGGTAGAAGGCTATTGCGGAAAAAAATGTCGCGAGAATGTCCGTTGCGACATCGGCAGCGAGTCGCCTGCGGTTTGGCGACGACACTCCCCGATTCGAGATCGCCGAGCACGCGGCAAGCAAAACGCCACCGGAGATTCCCAACCAGATCACGCCCCAGAATCCAAAAATGGTTTTGAGCGATATTCGAACGTCGGTTCCGGCAATACGCGGCTCATACCGGCTGAGAAGGATCGAAACAAAAACGGAAGCGACAACGACACCGATACTGGAAAGCGAGGCGGGGATCGAAACGACCTCGATGATCGAAAAGCCAAGAACGACCGCGGCGACTGAGATCAGTCCTAGCTGCACCGTCCTCGACTGCCAAGAATTATTTTGCGAACTCGAACTTTCCATTATTCGTTCAGACAGAAGGCCGAAAGCAACCTCGTGTCAGTGTGAACATCTTCGGCGGCCGCAAACATGCGACTCGCCGCATCGAAGCTATACAACGGTTGTGCCAAAGCCCTATTATTGAAATCATTAGATTTTCGGCTTGAGAAGGTGTTCGCCGGTCGAATTACCTTCCAGTTTGAACTACCAAAATGACCGACTTCGATCAGAATGACGCGCTCGACTTCCGGGGATTTTTTTGCCTCCTTCTCGCGGTCTCCTTTGTGCTGGTCTCCGTCGTTTCGGTGATGTCTCAGAACGCGGACGACGACGTCGTTCGCATCGATACCGACCTGATTTCATTTGAAGTCACCGTTACAGACAAGCATGGAAAGCTTGTCCCGAATCTGCGGCGTGAAGATTTCCGACTCTTCGAAGACGGCGTCGAACGTCCGATAGAATTCTTTCAGCCTCTTAGGAAAAGCGATGAACGCCGCCCGCTATCGGTCGTATTCGCTCTCGATGTTTCAGGAAGCATGACCGAAGCTGAGATCGAGCGGCTTCGGTCGGCCATGCAATCTTTTGTCAGTCGACTTGCTGACTACGATTCGTATTTTGCGGTCGTGAGTTTTGCGATGGACGTCCGCACGCTTCAGCCGTTCACCAACCGGCGGGACAAATTGGAGCGATCGTTCGACAAGCTGGTTCGCGATCAGGACGGGTTGTCCACTCACGCCTATGACGCGGTGGACGATTCGATCAGGCTTATCGCAAAGAAGTCCCCGAAGGTGATCCGCGGGCGTTTGCCAAAGAAAGCCGTGATCTTGGTGAGCGATGGATTTCCCGTCGGTGATGTTGTTTCGCCCGAGACGCTCATCGAACGCGCAAACCTCGCGGAGACAAGTGTTTATTCGGTAATACTGCCGTCGTACTCACGATTACAGGGTGATAAGAAACCCGTGATAACGCCGCTCGAAGCCAGCGGCCTGATTGATAAGACAGGCGGAAAGAGTTTCTACGCTACGGACAAGTCATTTGACGCGCTATTTCAATCGCTCGCCGAAGATATAACGGCGTCGTACGCGATCGCCTTCTATCCCGGAGATGAAAACAAGGCTGCAGCCTCCAGGCCGCGGAAGGTGAGCATTCAATCAAGAAGTGGATTTACGATCAGGCAGAACAGATCGGAGTACAAAGTGAAGTAAGAATAAGGATCAGTACCGGTCTTTCTCGTAATCGAACGACCCAAGATCTTCCTCGTCGTCCAGATCGTCCGCTTCGGATTCCTCGTAAAGATCCATTTCGATCGGATCAAGCCCGACAACGACCAGCTGCGAGCCGCACTCGTCACAAGTCACGCGGTCGCCTTGCTCAATCTCGGCATCAACGTAAACTTCTTCGTCGCATTCAGGACAAATCGATGTCGGCATTTTTTCTTTTCTCCGAAAATCTAATAAATTGAATCGTGCTTCGCGTTTGAATCCGTGTTTAGAGATTACCTTTTTAAGTTAACGTTTTCCGGCAAACGTTCGCAAGAATTGTTACCGATTTTTCTGAAATTCTATTGATTCTGTTTTCGTTTTACAATCAAGCCGATGCAGTTTCCTTTCACTCTAAAAAAAGAAGCGGAGTTCGACGTTGTCGGATTCGGCACAAACGCCGTCGATTTTCTTATTCAGGTGCCGCACTATCCCGAATTTAATTCGAAGGTTGAGCTTACCGACTATGATCAGGCAGCAGGTGGTGAGATCGCGACCGCAATGGTCGGCCTGCAAAGACTCGGCTTGCGAACTTCCTACGTCGGACGCTTTGGAACCGATAACGCGGGCGAGATAGGACTCGATTCGCTGCGGCGAGAGGGCGTGGATCTGACCTACGCGGAGAAGATCGACGGAGCCCAAACTCAGATCGCGTTCATCGTTATTGATGAACGGAGCGGCGAGCGGACCGTGATCTGGAAGCGTGACAAGAAACTGCACTACACCGAAACCGATGTTCCCCTCGAGGCGGTTAGAAGCTCTGAGGTCCTCCACTTCACGCCGCATGACGCTCGAGCATGTCTGCGTCTTGCGGAGGCGGCCCGGGGGAACGGAACGATCGTCTCGATTGACATCGACAATGTCTTTGACGACGTCGAACAGCTCCTCGGTTCCGTCGATATCATCATTGCCTCGGCTGATTTTCCTCGCAAGCTATTTGGCGCCACTGATCGGCCTGCGGCCTTGCTTGAACTACGGCGACGATACGGAGCCGGCATCGTCGGTTTGACTCTCGGCGAAACGGGTTCGCTGCTTCTCTGCGGAAACACGTTTATCGAGACTCCGGGATTCGAGGTTCCTGGTGGATGCCGCGACACGACCGGAGCCGGTGATTCATTTCGCGTCGGTCTTCTTTACGGCCTTATCAAGGGCGAATCCGTCGAAGAGAGTGCGATAATGGCGAATGCAGTGGCCGCTTTGAATTGCCGTGCTGTCGGCGCGCGTACCGCGCTCCCGATTCAAGAAGAGCTCGATTCTCTTATGAAAAAGTTATAGACAGGTTCGCGGCTCGTGTCATAAAATACAAGAGCCACGATCTCACCCACCCGGCTTCTCACTGGCGGCTTTCAGGATACACTCCGAGTCTTCCCTGACTCTCCAGCCTCTCCGCCCCAAAATGGATTCGAAAATCGGCCTAATAATTCAGCTCAACGGCGTCGTCCTTATCACGATCCTCTCGCTCTGCCTGCGGCGTTCGCTGAAAGTTACTGCGCTTAGATACTGGACGATGGCGTGGCTAAGTCTTTCGTTTGCGCTGATCTGCCTTCGGCTCGGGTTCAGCTACCAGGAGTTTTCGTCGTTTCTCTTCACCTATTATTTTCTCGGCGAATACCTGTTCGGTTTCCTGCTCGTCGTTGGATGCCGGAGCCTGAGCGGAGCATTCGAGCCAAAACCGCTCTCCGAGCTTTTGTTCATGCCATTTGTGATCGCGTCCCTCGTCCTGCCGCATGCAGCCGCCGATTTCAACGATGTCTTTAACGTTCATTCGTTTATCATGGCGGGATTTTATGCGACAGCTTTCTACACTCTCTGCAGATCTAGGGAAGCAACATTCGGATGGCGCGTCATGCACGTTTCCCTGGCGCTGCTTACGTTTGATTTTCTTATCTACGCGATCGTCTTTTCGGTCAGAAACCTCTCAATCTTTCGCACCGATTTCGTGGCGTACAATTCCATCATCGACCTTGTTCTGCAAACCGCGCTCGGGTTCGGCATGGTTATCATTCTGCTTGAACGAGTGCTGAACGAATTTCGAGATACGAACGAGCAATTGCTATCCACTCAGAAAAAGCTTGAACTGCTCGTCCAAACCGATCCGCTCACCGCGGCCTTCAACCGCCACGCATTCTACGGATTCATGCGAAAACAGGGCGAAGACGGATCAACGTCATCCGGCTGCGTCGGATTCTTTGACATCGACGATCTTAAAGCCATCAACGACTGTTTCGGCCATGCGGCGGGCGACATGGTCATCAGATTGGTCGTCCGATCGATTCGCCAGATCATTCGTGCCGAGGATCTTATCTATCGGTGGGGCGGCGATGAGTTCTTCGTGATCATGGTCAGCATGACCGCGGATATGGCTGAGAATCGCATGACACGGCTGGAATCGCTCATGGAACATGTCCACATCGATAACCTGCCGGAACCGATCAAGGTCGGAGTGTCGTGGGGTTTTACGGATTATAAGACCTCAGCCGACCTCGAGACCGCGATCAAATCAGCCGACTCCGAAATGTATCGGCGAAAGCAGCTTCGCAAACAGAAACGAGCAACTACCTCCGATTTTATTAGTTCCCTGCCCGGCGGCGGAATGGCGGAGTTCGCTCCATAGATCCTAAAGTTTGTCGTTAAAAAACCCGGTCACGAGCGCCCATGCATCTCGCGCCGCTGTCTCGTCGTAAACCTCCGGCCGCGTGTTATTAAAGAATGCGTGGTCGGCTTCGTATTTTAGCGACTGAAGCGGAAGCTCATAGCGTTCTGTGATGTCCTCGAGGGTCGCTACCTTTTCGGTGTTGATCCATTGATCCTTGGTGCCCGAGATGAACACGGTCGGCGCTCGAAGGTTCTTCAGAACATCCTCTTCGGGGATATCTCCATAGAACGGAGCGGCCGCGCTTATCCCTTCCAATTCACAAGCGGCCCGCAAGGCGAATGTGCCACCCATACAGTATCCCGTGATACCGAAGTGGGATATGCCAAGATCTTCGGACGCGGCTGTGATCGCGTTCTTGATCGTATCGAGCCCGTCCTCGATCGCGAGGCCGTTCATCATTTTCGACGCGTCTTCCGGGTTCGTCGCGATCCTTCCGCGGTAGAGATCCGGTGCGATCGCGATGAATCCTTCGGAAGCGTAGCGATTCGCGATGTCCTTGATGTGATCGTTCAATCCCCACCATTCCTGGATCACAAGTACAGCCTTCCCACCGCCGGAATCGGGCATCGAAACGTACGCAGCCGTATCGCCGTTCGCGGTTGAGAAAGATAACATTCGCTCAGACATAAAAATCCCCCTGTCAGTTTCGTTATTTACGCGAAGTATAAACGAGGGGACAGGAGGATCGCCAATTGCGGCTCTTGCTAGAAGAAGCGAATAGTGTAGCCGACCCGGATCCCACGGCCGATCTCGGGAACAAGATCTTTGATGAACGAAACGTGGTTTCGATAGAGCTTGTTTGTGAGATTGTAGGCGTTCAACGAGAAGATGTGAGCAAAGTGCTGACGCCCGATCGTGTAAGATCCGGCGACGTTCACCGTACCGTAACCAGCCGTCGACGTTTCCAAGGGAAAAACGTCCTTCTGAGCCGCCGCGAATACGGCCTCGGGGCGAACACTTAGATCCTTGTAGTGCAGATCAAGCCCGATGCGTCCCCGAGCCGGCGGGATCCGCGGAAGGTTGAGACCTAGATCGGTCAGCTGGGCCCGAACCACATCGAAGCTCGCGAATGCTCCGACATAGTCGTTGATCTTCACGTCCGCGTTGAACTCGGCTCCCATGTAT
>JBDTSA010000020.1:0-11131 GCA_039931335.1 Acidobacteriota bacterium | reverse complement strand
AATCACGTTCAGCGAAGGGATCACAAAAAAGAGGCCGCCTTTTCAGACAGCCTCCAGGTTGTTAATGTCGAAAAAGTTAGATCCTCGAGATCAAGCTGTTGATATCCCCCACGCCGGCGAGTTTTTCCATTTCCTCTTTGGCCATCGCCGATGTGTTTTGAATACCAGCAAGTCGCAGACGGAATTCGTCGGGGTTTGTCGCTCCTCGCAATGCCTCTTCCAGCGTGATCATACCGGATTGGTAAAGGTAGAACAGCGACTGATCAAAGGTCTGCATGCCATATTGCGATGTCCCGGCAGCGATCACGTCACGGATCGAGGCCGTCTTTTCTTCGTGCAGAATGTAATCTCGGATCAGCGGCGTCGAGATCAGGACCTCGACCGCAGGGACTCGGCTACCGTTTTTGACGGACTTCATTAGCCTCTGAGAAACGACAGCCTTCAGCAGGCCTGCAAGCTGGATCCTTATCGATTTTTGTTGATAAGGCGGGAAGGCCGAGATTATTCGAGTCAGCGTTTCCTGAGCATCGAGAGTGTGCAGCGTCGACAAGACGAGATGGCCCGTTTCAGCTGCGACCAATGCCGTCTCGATCGTTTCAAGGTCACGCATTTCGCCGACGAGGATAACGTCCGGATCCTGGCGCAAGCTGCCTCGAAGGGCTTCAGCAAACGAGCGCGTATCGACATCGACCTCGCGTTGAGTGATAAACGATTCCTTGTCTTTATGTAGGAATTCGATCGGATCCTCGATAGTCACAATATGGCAGTTCCTCTGCTCATTGATGTGATCGACTACCGCGGCGAGCGTTGTCGATTTACCCGACCCGGTGGTCCCGGTCACCAGGATCAATCCGCGATTTTCGTCGGCGATCGTATTTAAGACCGGTGGCATACCCAACTGCGCGAAGTTTCGGATCTCATCCGAAATAACGCGAGCAACTATGCCGATCGAATTACGCTGCTGGAAAATATTTACGCGGAAGCGTCCGAGACCGGACACACCATAGCCGATATCGACTTCATAAACCTCTTTGAAATGCTGCTTCTGGCGATTCGACATCATCGAGAACGCCATCTCGAGCGTTTCGTCCTGAGTGAGTTTCGCCGAGCCTGACATCGGCTTGAGTTCGCCGTTGACGCGGATAACCGGTGTCGAACCGGCGCGCAAATGCAGGTCGCTGGAGCCGAAGCTCATCGCCATGCGCAAAAGATCGTCAATTCTGGTAAGCATATTCGGGAAAGGTAAGGGGCCGTTGAAGGAAACTTTGGACGGCGGGTGAAAGGAATTGGCGGATAGAAGAATGCCAAACCGTCACAACAAGTTTAGCCGTTCGCCGCGCACAGCGTCAATCGATTTTTTATTCTGATCGAAGGACCGGTCAGAATGACCGGTTCGAATTTCGGTTTGCGGCTCCGGGATTCCGAATGACAATAGGATCGGTTCGGCGGATGTGGCGACGAAATCCGCGATCCGCAATCCGCAATCCCAAATTCTGGCGACTTGAGACTCAGAAGCTTGCCGAAGTAGTATGTTCGACAAATGGACGACAAGCGACACATGCTAAGGCATTTTCTGGCCGCACTCGCCTACCGAACGCAGAAGGCGTTGCGAGATGCTCCCGATGACTTCGCCGAATTCAAGGCGGGCAATGACGTTCGCACACCAAAAGAGCTGGTTCGACATATGACGAGCGTTCTCGGCTATGCAAGAACGTTTTTTATCGGCGGTGAATATCGCCCTGAGCCATTGCCGACGTTCCGCGATGAGATCGAGCGATTTCACGAAACGCTCGTCAACTTGCGCGATCATCTTGAGTCAGGCACTCCGCTGAGCGGACTGACTGAATTGCAACTATTACAGGGACAATTCTCGGATGCGATGACACATGTCGGACAACTCGCGATGCTTCGACGTCTCCATGGTGAGCCCATCCGATCAGAGAATTTTATTCACGCCGCGATTTCCCCGGATAATCTCACTCCCGATCAGCCCGATCCCGTTGCTCCTGATGAATAGAGACAGAAGACAGGAGACAGGAGACAGGAGACAGGAGACAGGAGACAGGAGTCCAGAGACAGCAGACGAGGGACCCGGGACGAGGGACTAAGGTACAATCATCCCAAATGAATAGTGGTGCGAAAATCAAAAGGATAATTCCACAATTCGCAATTCCGGGTGGCGAGATCTCCATCGAGTGCGAAGGCTTTCATACCGAATCCGGCGGGTCTCATTCCGCGATTCTCGACGGCCAACCGTGCCGGATCATTGCTGCATCTTCGCGCCGCGTGCTTGCGACGCTTCCGGCCGGCGACGTCAACGGTAAATCGTCTATCCAGCTTGAAAGCGGCGGTGTCGAGAGTGAGCCGGCTCGCCTTTCGGTTGGCCGCTTGCTCGCCGACGACATGCATATCGTCGCGAACCCGGCGATCGACCCGAAGGATGAGTCACTTGTGTTTACACGTTCCGGTTCGCGCGGGCAACAACTTTCAGCAACCATGTTTCGTCTTGAGACCGATGGTTATCTAGATGAGATGCCGGTTGAGATCATGAATCCGACGGGCGTTGCATTTAGCAAGGCGGGCGAGATGTACGTTACAAACCGAGCCGAAGGGCGGGTTTGCGCGATCGAACGCGGAGAGGAAGCGGTTGTCTATGCGACCGGCCTCGGCATTGCGACTGGAATCGCGTTCGGTCCCGATGGAGTTATGTACGTCGGCGATCGCTCCGGCACGATCTATCGAATCCCCGAGCCCGCATTGCCCGAGAAGTTTGCAACTCTCGACGCGTCCGTCGCGGCTTATCACATGGCGTTCGGTCCGGACGGCCGACTCTTCGTGACGGCTCCCGGTCTCGCGAGTCACGACGTAGTTTATGCGGTGGACTCGACCGGCGCGGTTGAAAAATACTTCCGCGGTCTTGGACGTCCGCAGGGCTTAGCATTCGACACCGAGGGCAATCTTTACGTTGCTGCCTGTTATCGCGGAAAGCACGGGATCGTTCGAATCTCCGAAAGCGCAGAATCAGGGGAGATCGTCGTGGCGGGAAATAATGTGGTTGGACTTTGCTTTACTCGCAACGGCGAGATGATCGTCGCGACCAATGATTCGGTCTATTCGTTGAATGTCGGGATCTACGGAACCCTCGTGTAAGGCAATCGTAAGGAGAGGGATGAGGGCATGAAAAGTGAAAGGTGCGGTGAATGGTAAACCGTGAAGTTTCCATGTCCTGCGTCCGCCTTTTACCCTTCATCGTTCATCATTCAGCATTAGCCATTCACCATTACTCTTCGGTTCGATGTTTGCAACGGAAGCTCGATTTATGAAAATTCTGTTCTTAATCGTTACACTTGCGCTTTGCTTTGGTTGTTCTCGTTACGAAGTTCCTGAACAGGTTGGCAGCTCGGGTTCGAACGCAACACCGACCACGACAGCGATACCGGCGGCATCCACGCCAAAGCCTACACAGGCGCCCGAAAAGATAGACGCGGCGCTTCAAACCGAGCTGAGCAAGATTGTCGAGGTCGCAAAGGGAAAGGTCGGCGTGGGTGCTGTTCTCCTTGAAACTGGTGACACGGCATATCTCGATCGCAACGGGCATTATCCTTTGCAGTCCGTATACAAACTGCCGATCGCAATGGCCGTCCTGAAGATGGTTGACGCAGGGAAATTGCGTATCGATCAGGAAGTCAGTATCACGCCGGCCGATTTTGTGAGGCAGGGATTTCACAGCCCGATTCGAAACGTGAATCCGCAGGGAACTGAGATGAACGTGTATGGCATCATGCGCTACTCGATCTCGGAAAGCGATGGAACGGCGAGCGACGTACTGCTTGATCTCGCCGGCGGCCCGACGAGCGTAATGGATTATCTGAAGTCGATCGGCGTTAACGACTTGATCGTCGCCGACTCGGAGAAATCGATCAGTAAAGATTGGGAGACTCAGTATCGAAACTGGTCGACACCCGAAGCGTCGATAAGATTGCTTCAAGGCTTACAAACTCGACAAGCGGGACTTTCGGAACAGATGTCGGCGCTGATTCTGGAGTTTATGACTCAGACGGAAACGGGTGACCGCCGGATCAAGCGCGGGTTGCCAGAAGGGGCAACACTCGCCCACAAGACCGGAACAGGTGGAACTGAGAAGGGAATCACCGGTGCGACAAATGACATTGGGATCGTCACTCTGCCGGACGGGCGTCACCTTCTTCTGGCGGTTTATGTTTCTGACTCGCCTGAGAGCGGAGCTGTACGCGAAAAAGTGATGGCCGATATCGCGAGGGCCGTCATTGAAAAGTGGGTACCGGGAAGTTATCCGCGCGATGAATCAAATAAGACGTCGGCAAATCGAAATGCTTTGAACTCGAACCGGTAGTCAACGCATCCAGCTATATTCATTTCGTTGAAACCAATCGGACGAGCCTTCGATTTGGACTTCCTTTTTGATAGAAAAAGTTTTTGAGCTGACGAGATAGGTGTATCGGAACAAGGCCTTCTTGTCATTGTCCGTGCCTGGTTGAGTTGTTACTAACCGAAGAGTTTTGTTTGGTAGGTATTCTTTCGCGACAAACGTCTCACCAAAAAACTTCTGGCCGTCGCCTTCGAGCATAGCGTCTGAAGAGCGATTAGCCTTCGGCTCGTCGGGATATTCGTACGCGAAGATCCAAGTTAATGGCTGGTTACGCTTTCGAGTAACCGTAAGATTCGATTTGATGCTAGTCTTTTTGTTCGAACTATAGTCGAGGTAAATCAGAGTGCCGGTCCACTTCGGGCCCTCCATTCGTTTCACGTCCTTCGCTGCGATCCGGCTGGATTGAGCAAACGCCGCCCAACATGCGGTGAGCACTATCAGCGTAGTTATCACTACCTTCTTCATTATCAATTCTCCTCGCAGATTCGGATTGTCAACTCGCTTTCGGTTTCGCAAAAAGCCGTTTTCCGGATTCACGAACGACGGGGGAATTGTTTATGAGGTGTGAACTTTGAAGTGTGAGCCAAGAACGACAGAGGATGGGTTCACGGCTCACACTTCACAACCACAAGTTAGTGCTGCATTTTCATTCCATCTGCCTGCCGGGGCGACATTGGCATCGGGAGTCTGCCGTCAGCAAACTTCGTCAGATCGAGAAACGCTTGATCGCTCCGCAGCGAATCGAAGACCGCATCGACCCGCGCCTCCATCATCTCTTTCTCGCGAACCGCGTGAAATCGTTCGTAGGTGTAGAAGTGACGCTTCAGATATGCAAGAGCCTTATCGCGCTGACCGGTTTGCGCAAATATCGCGGCGAGGTTGTACGATGCCGGCAAAAGATTCACGTTCTTCAACGCGATCTTGAGAGCCTCATCTTTCTTTCCCGAAGCCGCCATGAAAACGGCCGCGAAAACGTGATTGTACGGATCGTTCGGATCCAGATCGAAGGCCTTCTGCGTGTACTCGCTGCCTTTCGCAAGATCGCCCTCGGAGTTCCAATAGACGGCGATGTTGCGGTACGCGAGCGCCAGGGGATATGTCTCGACGGACTCCTCCATCAAACCCAAACCCTTCTTGAACTCGCCTTCGTGGATCGTGATCTTCCCGAGCCCGTGCAACGCAACGGCTCGCGACAATGGATCAGCCGGCATATCGAGTATCTCGTGGAACTCGGCCTTCGCCTTTTCCCAGTCGCCGATGTGATGGCGATGGAGTTCACCAAGGTAGCGAAGCGGTGTCGGATCGGCAGGATCCATCTTCCGAGCCTGTGTGTAGAGTTTGTCGGCGAGAAAGTATTGCGCCTTATTCTCGGCGACGAGCCCGCGCTTCATAACGGATGTAATTGAAGCGGTAACTTTCGGATCGAAATTCGGAGCTGCAAGAATAATTCCGACGTTTTCTTCGCCAAGCTTTTTGAGTTCCGCCTGCGCGGTCTTGGCTTTTTTCGGAAACATGCATTTCTGCGCGAGGACATTCTTGTAAAGCTTGATCGCACCATCTTTGTCGGTTTGCGCTTTCGCCTTCGCGTCCTTGAGATCGTTGTCGAGAGCGGTGCCGCGTGATTTCACTTCGTTGCCGACGAGCTTTTCGACATCTGTGACCTTCAACTTTCCGCCGGTGTTCTCCAACTTACCGACCGAGGTCCCATCAGCGTTCGCGAGAACGGCGACCGGGAGCTTTGAGTCGCCGACGAGCTCCGACGCATGCGGAGTTCGGACGTCGGCCAACTGCATAGAAATGCACTGAGCGGCGTAGAGCGAGAGATCGCGGGATTCGCGCAAGCTGGATTTTTGAAGCTCATCCTTCGACGCCGGGAACCAGTAGAGCACAAGGCCCTCGGCGACCGACTTGTCGCTATCTTTAAGCATTTTCCATGGGACGTGATAGACGACCGGATTCGAGGTCGAACCGCCGCCATTTCCACCACTGCCCGATGTTCCGCCGCCCCCGCCTCCGCCGCCACCGCCGCAAGTTGCCCAAACAGGCGAACACACAAATGCCGTTACAAGGAGAAATGCCGTAAGTCGACCGATCATTAGCCTCATAGTTATGCTCCTAAAATTTGTTAGTTAGAAAGTAGTTTGATGCATCGTCCTACCCAAAAGTATTACTGACCCGCTAAATATCTTTCTTGTTCAACTTCTCCACTTCGAAAAGGCAAGGAATAATAACTCGGGTAGAAACACGACGGTACCGATCATCAGGACCCACAGCTCGGTGAGCGTTCCGTACGAATAGAGCCAGAAAAGCAGGCCGGCGACGGACAACGTATAAACTCCGCTCAGGAAGTGGTACCACGCAGGCCTCGAAGAAAGTCCCTGAACCTCGGCGGGGCCAAAACGAAGGAGGGCTCCTGCGAGGAACCCTCCTAATCCGGTTAACAACCAGACGACAAAAAGAAAGTAGACGAAATAGGTCATTCGTCTTCTTCGTGTGCCCGCACGCGTCCCGCGGCGACGGCTTCGTCGATCACCTTCTGCGATAGGTTGTGCGGGAGCGGATCGTAGTGCGAGAACTGCATGTGATACGAGCCGCGTGCTTGCGTGACGGAGTTCAGCTTCGATTGATAATCAAGCATCTCCGAAAGCGGCACCTTGGCTTTGATAACCTGCTGTTTGCCTCGGACTTCCATTCCACCAACCCGGCCGCGGCGGCTGTTGAGGTCGCCCATGATATCACCGGAAACTTCCTGCGGCGTAAATACCTCGACGTCCATTATCGGTTCGAGAAGCGTCGGATGAGCTTTCTCCATCGCCGCCCGATAGGCCTTGCGGCCGGCCGCGCGGAACGAATGTTCATCCGAATCAACAGCGTGAAAACTGCCGTCAATTAGGGTGACCTTAAAATCTACCAGCGGATAACCCGCGACGGCCCCGCCAAGCGCTGCTTCGATAATTCCTTTCTCAATCGCAGGACGGAAATTTTGCGGCACCGATCCGCCGAATATTTTGTCCACCCAGACAAAGCCTTCGCCTCGCGACAACGGCTCGAAAATTACCTTGCAATCGCCGAACTGACCACGCCCGCCCGACTGCTTTTTGTGCCGTCCCTGGACTTCGCACTGGGTCGTGATGGTTTCTTTATACGGAACTTTGGGCGGGTGAAGGGCGACCTCGACATGATAACGATTCGCGAGTTTCGCAACTACCGTCTCGATGTGAAGTTGCCCCGACCCGGAAAGAATGAACTCTTTTGTCTGCGGATCGCGATCGAAATGGAGCGACGGATCTTCTTCGAGGATCCTGTGCAGAGCACCGGAGATCTTGTCCTCGTCCGCACGTGATTTCGGCTCGATCGCGAAGGCGATCGCCGCTTCCGGATATTCAACCTTCGGATAAACGATCGGCTTTGCCTTGTCGGTGAGCGTATCGCCGGTCTGCGTTTCTTTAAGCTTCACAACAGCGATGATGTCGCCGGTCTGTGCTTCGTTGACCTTGTCGAGGACCTTACCGGAAATAACGTGCAGAGCTCCGAGACGCTCCGGCGTGTCGCGGGTAGAGTTGTAAACCGTTGCGTCGCTCGCGACCTTTCCGCTGACGACCTTCATGACGTTGATCCGGCCGGCGAACGGGTCGGCAATGGTCCGGAACACGTAGGCCGAAAACGGGTCGTCGTTCGAGTATTTTCTGTTGATCCGATCACCGGACATGTCGGAGTCGGCAAAGCCGTACTCGGCTTCGTGCGTCGCCGGATTCGGGGCGAACTCGACAAGATGATCGAGCAGTATCTGGACACCGACGAGCGTCGTGCTAGAGACTGCGTAGACCGGACATAGCTTGCTCTTTGCGATCGCCTTTGCGAGGTTCGGATAGATGTCCTCTTCCGGCAGCGTACCGTCCGCAAAATATTTTTCCATCAAAGCGTCATCCGATTCGGCGACGATCTCGATAAGGCGTTCGCGCGTGCGATCGAAAATGTCCTTACCTTCGGACGGGATCGCGATGCCTTTTGCCTTGCCCTCCGAGTCAAACTCGTACGCCTTTTGATGAACTACATCGACAACGCCTCTAAAGTTTCCTTCGCTTCCTATCGGCAGCGTGAAAGGGACGATCGACCGGGCAAAGCTCGAGGCTGCCGTTTCAAGTGCGTGCCCGAAATCGGCGTGCTCCTTGTCGATCTTGTTGATGACCATGAAGCGCGGAAGCAAGAACTCGTTTGCATACTGCCAGGTCTTTTCGGTCTGGACCTCGATGCCGTGCACGCCGTCGACAACGACGAGGGCACAATCGGCAACGCGGAGCGCCGGACGTGCATGGGACACGAACGCAGCGTAGCCAGGCGTATCGATCAGATTAATTTTCGTGTCTTGGTACTCGAGGTGGGCAAAGTTGTTGTTGAGGGAAACCTTTCGTTCGATCGAGTCTTCTTCGTAATCGGTGACTGTCGTGCCCTCGTCGACCTTTCCCCAGCGGTGTGATGTGCCGGACACGTGCAACAGCGAGGAAACCAATTGGGTTTTACCCGCGTCGCCGTGTCCGATTACAGCCAGATTTCTGATGTTCTCAGTTGCGAATGCTTTCATCGTCGGCAAGCTCTCCTTTTCAAAAAGTTCAGAGTTCAGAGTTCAGAGTTCAATGTTCAAAATCGATCGCTCAACTCTGAACTCCGAACCGTGAACTCTGAACTGAATTTCAGTGGGTTGGTAAGAAATTAATTTATCGGAGTAAGCAAAAGATAGCAAGGTAACTCTGATAAACCCGGGGGGGGGTGCTGTGATCCGGCGACGGAATGCAAACGGCTAAGTGGATGACTGATCGTCTGGTCGCGGCGGATTACGATGGCGATGGCCGTGCGGATATAGCTGTCTTCCGGCCCTCGGCGGGAATCTGGCACTTGCTGCGCTCGACATCCGGATTCGCCGGATATCAATTTGTTATCAGTACGGACACGGCGATCCCGGGTGCATTGATACCCTGAGCTCCATTTAGTCGCTTCCCTGTCTTCCGTGTTTCTGTGGTTATGGCCTCACACGTGAGAACCACAGAACACACGGAGGGCACTGAAAACACGGAAACAGATTCAAACTGACCTCCCGACATATAGGTTGAGACTGCTCAGCTCTCGGCAGCTGTGCTATCATCGCCTTTTTCTTATGAGCGATTTTGAAACGGCGATAGCGGATCTCGACCTCGATCTGTTTTCTAAGATCGACAGCCAGTCAACCAAACACGACAAACAATCATTTCTCGCGATCCAGCTTGCGGTGCGAAACCTGAAGCCAGGATACAAGTACGTCGAGATCGGCTCGTATCTTGGCGGAAGCATTCAGCCTCACCTGCTTGATGATCGCTGCACTCGGATCTACTCGATCGACAAACGTCCCGAGAAGCAGCCCGATGCGCGCGGGTTCGATTACACGTATCTGAACAATTCCACTGAACGGATGCTCGAAAAACTGAGCACCGTCGCGTCCGAGAAGCTCGGCAAGATCACAACGATCGATGGCGATTCGCGTTCCATCTCGCCGGCCGAAATAGGCGATAAAGTCGACCTGTGCTTTATCGACGGCGAACACACTGACGAGGCCGTTCTTTCGGATTTTAATTTCTGCCTCAATGTGATCAACGAGAATGGCTGCATCGCGTTCCACGATGCCCAGATAACCTATAACGGAATCGCATCGTGTGTAGACCAGCTCGAGCAAAGCGGCGTAACCTTTCACGCCTATTGCCTACCGAGTATCGTATTTGTGATCGAGATCGGTGACTTTCCCATGCATAACGAACCGGCGATCTTCGAACGGCTCGTAAATAATCATCAGAGTTACCTGTACTCACTGCAGGACAATGATCACTTCCGCAAGTTCGCAAACAAGTACCCGTTCCGTATTGTGCGGAACTTTATTTCGCGCGTGCTCGGTGGTAATGTGAGCCAGTAGAAATCGTCGGATTTACCTGTCCACGCCCTTTTTTAGAAAGTTGAGGACGACCATGCAAAAGAGACTTTTGGCGTTGCTGATCATCGGCGTCATCGTGATGTCCGTCACACCGGTCCGTTCGCAGGACCTTGTTGCGGTCAGCGATCTCGCGGGCGGTTCCAGCGTTTTCGTTTTTCGAAATGCCTCGAAATCCGCGCCAAAGCGGATCATCGCGAAAACGCGCGTCGGACGAACTCAGGTGCAGCGGATCGAATCCGTTAAACGAGTCAGCAAGCAATATGTAGCGCTAGCTAAAGTCGCTCCGCGCCGCGTCCTCTCGGCAGTGGTTCGCGAGGACGATCCGCGTCTTCCGAAGATACCGACCATGCCGAAGGAAGAGGCTTCCGTTATTTTTGCAGGCGTTGGCGAGTACTTTATGGAAAAGGACGACTTCCGCCGCGCCCAGGACTTTTTCCGCGAATCGCTTCAACTTGATGCCAAGAATACAAAGGCTGAGAGCGGCTTAAGCGAAGCTCTCGCGCTCGAAGGTAACGACGAGCTCGTCAAGGGGAATGCCGCAGTTGCACGCACGAAGTTTGAAGAAGCCCTGAAATATAACTTCAGGAATTCGCCGGCGTATTTCGGATTAGCGGAGGTTTATGCCGAGTTGGATAAGGATCCAGAGGCGATCATTAATTACGAAAAAGCTCTGACGAATGATAAGGACCTGACCGAAATCTACGTCCCGCTCGGAATTCTCTACTATCAGCAGGGCGAGATCGCGAAGTCCGAAAATCTCCTCGTGA
>JBDTSA010000019.1:0-11217 GCA_039931335.1 Acidobacteriota bacterium | reverse complement strand
GTCTTGCCGATTATTACAACTGGCTGGGAATTCTAGGCGTGCTGCCCCCACAGGAATGTTTTCAACCGGCGATCGAGGCGGCGACGAAAGCCATCGAGCTCGATGACGCGCTTTCGGATGGCCACGCGAGTTTGGGCTTCTCCCTTCATGCGGGAAATTACGAATGGTCAAAGGCCGAGCATCACCTGCGTCGCGCAATGGAACTGAATCCGAGCAACGCAAATGCCTTTGTCTGGTATTCGATCGTACTTTACACCGAGGGCCGGTTTGACGAGGGACTTGACTTCGCACGCCGTGGAGCGCAAATCGATCCGCTAACACCGTTCAATCACCACAATATCGGCTGGGGCCTTTACTACGCGCGACGGTTCGCGGAGGCAGCTGAGCAATACCGTCGCGTCGTCGCCGATTTTCCTACTTATAGTTTCGGTTATTACGGCCTGAGCAAGGTCCATCGAATCACGGAAGATACCAAACTCGCTATCACCGAAAACGATCGGGCGAAGGAGTTGATGGGCGATAGCGTGTTCTCGCTTCTCGCGGAAGCCGAGTGTTATGCCGCCGACGGACAAGAACTGGTCGCAATCGAAAAAATCGAGGCGCTTGAAAAGATGTCGGCTGAACGACATGTTTCACCGTATCAACTCGCCCTCTCCTACGCCTACCTAGGAAATTATGAGAGCGCTCTCGACTCACTGGACAGAGCGGTTGAGAGTAAAGAAGCCTGGCTCAACTGGCTCGGCGTTGAGCCGGCGTTTGACCCGATCCGTAACGAAAGACGTTTCGACGAGATACTAGAAAAGACCGGCTATCGAATGTTCTTCAAGAACTTCTCGTCGAGTGTCGTCAACTTTAATGCGAATGGTACTGGTCATAAATCATCTGCAGGCGGCGTTCACGATCTGACGACGCTGGTCATCGACGAAACGGACAAAACAGACGACGGCACACCTCCCTTCGCTGGGAGGCGAAGTCGAATGCCGATATATGCCTCGGCGGCAGCCGCGCTTATCCTCGCCGCTTCTGTCGGAGGTTACTATCTTTACAGCAAGCAGAGCTTGAACCCGATCATCGTAATTCCGACGACCAGCTTTCAGAATCCGTCGATCGTTGTGGTGCCGTTTACGTCTGACGAGCCCGGAACTGCGAGCCTTGGGTTTGGCCTTGCGGACGCTCTGACTCAAAAACTGGGAAGTATAAAGGCACTGCGGGTGCTGTCCGCGTACACCGGCCGGGCGATCGACGTTACTCGCCCGAAAGAAGTTGCAAAAGATCTGGGCGTCGCATTTATCCTCAAGGGAAAGCTCGTGAAGAAGGGCAACGCGACGACCCTTTCGGCGGACCTCGTCAATACCGCTTCTGACGCCGTTATGTGGAGCGAGACGTTCACGGCGGAGGACGGCGATCTTCCAGCTCTGCAGACTCGCGTCGCGGAAAAACTTTTGAGGTCACTCCATATCGAGCCGCTTCCTCTGGAAAGGCAGCAGATCGCTAAGACCCCGACTCGTAGCCCAGCGGCCTACGAGCATTACCTCGTTGGTCGCTCGTTAATGGGAGATCGGTCGGCGGAAAATCTGCGAAAAGCGATCGACTCCTTTTCGGATTCCTTGAAGTCGGATCCGCAGTTCGCACTCGCATACGTTGGTCTTGCAGATTCCTACGCGCTTTTGAATCTTTATGATATTGATCCTCCTGCGGACGCGTATGAGAAAGCAAAGGACTATGTACAGCGCGCACTTGCGATCGATGAGTCGATCGCCGTTGCTCGCGGGGCGCGGTGTCCATTGCAAATCGCGAAACCGCAGAGCTGGAATTCCGGCGAGCGATACAGCTTAATCCGTCATCGGCGCAGGCGCACCATTGGTTCGCGATCGTTCTTGCCGCGATGAACGATCGGGTCGAGGCGATCAGCGAAGCCCAGGTCGCGGTGCAGTTGGATCCGCGTTCTCCCGCTGTGCGAGCCGCACTGGCGATGACCTATTCGTTCTACCGGCAATATGCCGAGGCCATAGCCGAGTGTGACGTCGCCCACGAATTGGACAAGGGTTTTATGCCGGCTATCCGTGTCCGGCGTTGGACATATCTGGCGGTAAAAGATTCGGAGGGCGCGCGATATGCCTTCGAAGATGAGCTGAAGTATGGCAAAGGCTCAATTGAGGAGCCCGGCTGGCGGCTTATTCACACCCAGCTGGTTGAGCCGGATGAAGACCGAACGGAAAAGCTTAGGCTGCTGGAAGAGGCTGTCCACTCGGACCTCGTCGAACACAATCACAGGGCGTTTGCGTTCGAAGCCGCGCTCGCCTACAACGCGCTTGGCGAGACTGAGAAAGCGCTCGAATGGCTTGAGAAGTCCGAGGCCGCGAACGCTCATAGTTTTAATTTTTTGGAAGTCGATCCGCGTATCCAGAATTTAAAAGACGAACCCCCCTTCCGAAAGCTTATCGAGAAGCTCCGCACACCGAAGATCGTTTGACCGGCCTTGATAACGGGTGGCAAAATAAAACCGCACACGATCGCCCGACAGTTCCTGGCTTTCTAAATGGATCAGCTCGAGAACATCCCCGCCAATTCGATGATCGGCCGCCGGATAGGTGTATATCGCCTTGAACAGGAGGTCGGCCGCGGCGGTATGGGTGTCGTCTATCGCGCCGTTCGGGTTGACGGCGAGTTCGATCAGACCGTCGCCATCAAGCTCATCAAGCGCGGGATGGATACGGACATGATCCTCAAGCGCTTTCGGCGCGAGCGACAGATCACCGCGGCGCTAAACCATCCGAACGTTGCATACTTTTTCGGCGGCGGATCGACTGAAGACGGTCTGCCGTATTTCGTCATGGAGTTCATCGTCGGACGGCCGCTTTATAAATACTGCGACGAGAATCGCCTGAATTTGAAGGACAGGCTCGCGGTATTTCGACAGATCTGCTGGGCGGTCCAGGCGGCACATGACATACAGGTCATCCATCGCGATCTCAAGCCGTCAAACATTATGGTCACGGCTGCCGGGAAACCGAAGCTGCTTGATTTCGGTATCGCAAAGGCGCTCGATCCCGAGCTCATGTCGACCGAGGACGTTCCGACAGCGACGCAGCTTCGCGCGATGACGCCTGAATACGCGTCGCCCGAGCAGATAAATGGCGAGCAGGTTGGTCCGGAATCGGACATATATTCCCTCGGGGTCATCCTCTACGAGCTTCTGACGGGACACCGTCCGTATCGATTGCGGAGGAAGATCGCCGACGAGGTCGCACGAGTTATCCGCGAAGAAGAGCCGACGAATCCGAGCGGAAGCCTGACGCATGACGACGTCCTGCTGCCTCAGAATGGCAAGGAACCGACACTCGAAAAAGTCCTCGCCGCAAGAAACTCATCACTTGAAAGTTTGAAGCGCGAGCTTTCGGGCGATCTTGATCGCATCGTACTTAAGGCGTTGAGAAAACGTCCGGCCGATCGATACTCCTCCGCATCAGAGCTCGCCGATGACATCACCAATTTCCTCGAAGGGCGTCCGGTAAATGCAGAGTTTTATGTGTCGAAGGCAAACGTTCCTCGGCCGCGAACTATTGACAAACTATCCGTCGCGATCCTTCCGTTCAGGACCATCGGACAAACACACGGCGATACGGGCGACGAGTTTATGGGGATCGGCCTCGCCGACGCGTTGATCTCGCGTCTCAGCGGGATTCAACGCCTTGTCATTCGACCGACGAGCTCCGTCCTTCCGTTCGTGAACGCTGATCCGTTGGAAGCCGGGAAACGTCTCGGCGTCGATTTTATTCTCGACGGAAACGTGCGGATGGCCGGAAGCCGGATCCGCGTGTCTGTGCAGCTCTTGAACGCGGGCGATAATTCGACGCGATGGGCGAAGACCTTTGACAGCGAGATGACCGATGTTCTGGATCTCGAAGACATCCTCTCGGAACAGGTGACGAGCTCGCTGATCCCGCAGCTCACGACGGAGGAACGGGCACGGGTCGAAAAGCGCGGCACGAACAAGCGTGCAGCATATGAAGCCTACCTCCGCGGCCGATACTTCTGGAGTAAATTCACGGACGTTCATCTTCTCAAAATGGTCGAAGCCTTTAACGAAGCTATCGAGATCGATCCGGATTACGCGCTTCCGTACATCGGGCTCGCGGATTACTACACGTGGTCGGCGGTGTTTGGTGAGATGCCGTCACGCGAGGCGTTTCCGAAAGCGCTCGCCGCGGCCCGTCGGGCGCTCGAGATCGACGACTCGCTCGGCGAGGCGTATGCGGCGCTGGCGTTCGGTGTGCTTCTGAGCGATTGGAACTGGAGCGATGCCGAGTTCCTCGTGAAGCGTGCGATCGAGCTAAGTCCGAACTATGCGTTTGCACACGAGTGCTACTCGAACTATCTCGTTGCCCAAGGGAAGCTTGATGAAGGAATTGCCGAAATAAAATTAGCTGAGGAACTCGATCCGGTTTCGCCACGCGCGATCCTCATGACAAGTTGGGTCCTGTATCAATGCCGGCGTTTTGATGAGGCCGTCGCGAGCGCCCGTAAGGCGAATGAAATGCAGCCCGATTTTCCGCAGGGACTGCTGCATCTGGGAAATGGCCTGACAGGCGCGCGGCGTTACGAGGAGGCGGTCGCAGTTCTGCGAAATAGTTCGGAACTGTGGGGTGAATCGGGAATGCCCCGTTACATGCTCGCACACGCGCGAGCTGAATCCGGAAACATGGAATCGGCGCGAAAGATTCTAGACAAAATGCTGCAGACGGCCGATAAGAAGCATGTCAAGGCGTACTTTGTCGCGATGTGTTATGTCGCAGTGCGCGATTATGACAAGGCATTCGAGTGGTTTGAAAAGGCGGTCGAAGAACGGAACGAATGGCTCATATGGTTTGGGACCGAGCCAAAGCTTGATCCGATCCGACATGATCCGCGCTATAAGAAGATACTTGCTGCAACAAATAATCCGCTTGCCAGTAAAGCGCCTTCGACCGAGGCGTTTGGCGAGATAACAGGTGAGCGTGAACGTTCGATTGCCGTCCTGCCATTTAAGTTCATCGGCGGCGGCCATGACACCGGTTCGAACGAGCAAGATTACCTGAGCCTTGGATTGGCGGACTCGGTCACGATGAGACTTTCTAATGTCAGACGTTTTCTGGTTCGGCCGACAAGTTCGGTTCTTCCATTTTCTGGCAAGGACGTCGATCCGTTCGAAGCGGGGCGTGAGCTGGGCGTCGAATTTGTTGTCGACGGGATCATCCGGCATGTCGGCGGGCGAATCCGCGTGACGGCGCAGTTGCTGAGTGTAGGCGAAGGCGCGACGAGATGGTCCGCCAGTTTTTCTGAAAATTACACCGATGTTCTTGAGCTCGAAGATTCCATCTCGGAGCAAGTAACGCGCCAGCTTTTGCCGCACTTAACCGGTGAAGAGAAACAGAAGTTATCGAAGCGCGGCACGAACAATCCAGAAGCGCACGATGCATATCTGCAAGGCCGATACTTTTGGAACCAGTTCCTTCCAGATTCTTTTGCGAAAGCAATTGCGGCGTTTCGTCGAGCGATCGCGCTCGATCCCAAATATGCGCTCGCGCATGTCGGCGTCGCCGACTACTACACGTGGGCCTGCATCTACGGAATTGAAAAGCCATCCGAGGGTTTCCCGAAAGTTTTTGAATACGCGTCGCGTGCGCTGGAGATCGATCCAACGCTCTCCGAGGCCTACGCCGCGCTCGGTTTGTACTATTCGAATATGCAGGATTGGGCGAAGGCCGAGGAGTACTATCGTCGAAGTCTCGAGCTCAATCCCAATTATCCTCTCGCTCATGAATGGCTTGCAGCAGTGCTTGTCGGAACGCGGCGGTTTGATGAAGGCACGTGCGAAGTCCTGGTGGCGGAGCGTCTCGACCCGCTCTCGCTTCGGCCGAAAGTTATGTCCGCATGGACTATGTATCAGGCACGCGAGTACGAACGGGCGCTCGAAAAAGGCTACGAGCTCGAACACCTGAATTCCGAGTTTATGCAGACGAATATGCAGCTCGCGAATATTCTGACGGAAACGGGTGATCAGGAATCGGCCATGCGGTATGCACGCAAGGCCACCGAACTCGAGCCACAGTCGCCGCTTCCCGCGTACGTTCTGTGCTTTGCGTTAACGAGAGCCGGCGAGACTGCAGAGGCCGCAGCTTTAGCGGAGAAATGGCGCACAATCGCCGAAACAATTTATGTCGCTCCTTTTTTCATCGCGATGTGCGAAGTCGCGATGGGGAACAAAGAACGGGCGGTCGAGTTGCTGGAGGCCGCCCTGCTCGAGCACAGCGCCTGGATTCTTTGGCTTGCAAGCGAACCGAAACTGGATTCGCTTCGCGACTTCGAGCCGTTTATTGAACTCGTTCGAAAGACAGGGCTGCCCATCTAACTGGTTTTCTACCGAACTCCGCCCGACCAAGCAGTGACTATCCGCTCAGCTTTCGATCCGACGAACGAACTCCTTTATGGCGCAAAAAGAGGAGCCGTGTTCCGACTCCGCTTCGTTTCGTTTGATACTACCCTTGTTCGTTACTGCCCGATAACTCGAACGATTTCTTCTGCCGCCTGCTCGACGACGTGCGAGATGATGTCATCGCCATTAGACTTCGCTTTGACCTTGTAAACTTTCGCAAGTGCTGCGGCGCCGTCTGCCTTATTCAACTTGAGATCGAGTGTGATCTCGTCCTTTGATTTAACGCTGGACGACACCGACGTCGCGCTGACAATGCTCTGCGCCGCAATTTGGCCTGCGATGTTACCGGCCACGCTGCCGGTGTGGCCGATACCGGTTTGACCGATGGCCGATCCGAGGGCCTGGCCGAACCTGCCGCCGAATCCACCGCCCCCGCCTTTCTTGTGCGAGACGTTCGTGTAGATGACATAGTCACACTCCTTTTGTTTCGCTTCCGCCGCGATTGCTGGCGAAAGCCGTGCGTCAAGATTCACAACTTCGATATTCGGAACCTTGAGATAACTCTTGAGGGTGTTTTGAACCGCAGCCGCCAGATCAGCTACGTTGAGCGCCTCACCAACGGCTCCGGTCTTCACCGCAGCCAGTCCGATACGTATGACACCCGCCTGTTTCGCCGAAGATCCATTCGAGTTGCCGGCTGATGTCGAAAGCGCCGAGCCGCGGATCGATTGTGCGATGCCGGAATTATTCGGCATCGGCATCGAGCTTGACGAGTTGCTGCGGTTCGATCCCATTGTTGTGGCACTTGTGCCCGAAGAAGATCCAGAGGCATACATCTGCGATGCATCGCTCACCTCGCGATAGTCGGCCGGCACTTCGAACAGCGCGGCTTCGAGCGTCGCCTTCGAAAGCTCTACAACTTCGTTCACGATCGACATCGTTTCTTTACCCGACTCGTCGAACATCGTCATCTTTTCGTAAACCGGATAAGCACGCGTTGCGGTACCGACAGTTTTCATCTCGTATTTGTCTTTGCAGCCGCCGGCCTTGCCGCCGTAGTTCCCATAGTTCTGATAGCCGTAATCGCAGTCGAGGAGGAACTCGGCATCGATGTACCAGCCGTCGGTCTGCATTTTCGTGTTCGTCTTATTGCACGCATCGGGCGACGAAAGCGTCTCCATTGTGATGATCAGGTGCCGTGCGGTGAATCCGAACATCTGTTTGCGCTCGCCGGTATCCTTGGTCGCGATAGTCGTTGTCACACGGCCGCCGGATTGAACGACACCGTTCCGGTCTGTCGTCGCCGTCGAAGCCAAAGCGGATTGAGCTCCTTGATCGAAGCTATTAACCATATATGTCTTTGTTTGCGAATTAAGCTGAACGCCGCGGCGGAGATCGCACTGGGTAAGATTGATCATCATCCCGTTCATCGATTCGCTCCGCTGGCGTTTGCCCTTGATGTAGGTCGTATTTTCGTAGGACTGGCCGCTCATTGTCTGGTTTGACTTGATCTTGACGTCGGCAAATGCAGACCCTGACATGATTACTGCTGATATAAGTATTGCGATTGAGTAAAGTCCGGTTTTCATTTTGGAACTCCGCGTGTTGTATGAATCTTCTTAGCGATGAATTCGCTCTAACCAACACACGCGGAGAAACCTCGACGAACGTATCACGGCGGCACGGTGCAAACGCCCGCGGGTGAGCAAGGGCAATACACTCAAGCGGGAACAGAGTTCGCGGCGATTTCGAAAACATCTGTGTTCCGGATGTAGTCCCGTACTTGCGCGTGGGCTTTCGCACTTCTACGACTGGCGACTTCATTGCACGCAAAGAAAGCTTTGCCTATAATTCTGTCAGCAACGCACCCGGCAAATCATAATGACGCAGGAACACCCCAACGAGATCACGCAAATGCTGATCGAGCTGACGGACGGCAATCAGGAAGTCGTCAATCAGATCCTTCCGCATATTTACGACGAATTGAAGCGGCTTGCGAGCAGCTATCTGAGGCGCGAGCGCGTAAATCACACGTTACAGCCGACGGCCCTCGTCCATGAGGCATACATGAAGCTCATCGACCAGAAGCGTGTGCAGTGGCAGAACCGCGCACATTTCTTCGGGATCGCCGCCCAGGTTATGCGGCGGATCTTGATGGACCATGCCCGGAAGCACCAGGCCGAAAAGCGCGGCGGAGAGGCAGAGAAGCTTCCGATCGAAGAAGAGATCCTTGTCGTTTCGCATGAAAAGTCTGCGGAGCTGATCGCGCTCGACGATGCTCTTCAGGAGCTTGCGAAGATCGATGAGCAGAAAGCGAAGATCGTCGAGCTTAGGTATTTTGGCGGATTATCTATCGAGGAAACGGCGGAGGTTATGGGTGTGAGCGTTCCGACGATCAACCGCCAGTGGCGGATGGCGAAGGCGTGGTTGTATTCGCAGGTCGCGCCCAGTTGAACTTTTAAACGTAAGGACCGCGGACAAGGCAGAGCTTCAAAAAGTTCTCCGCGTTCTCCACGGTCTCCGCGTTAAAAAGTGCTCTCAGTCACGTTTGACGATCACAAGCGTGATGTCGTCGTTAGCCGGAGCGGTTTGAGTGAAAGCCGACAACGCCGATTCGACCTTGTCCCGCATTCCTGCTGCTGAGCCCTTAAGGTTTTTTCTTACAACTTCGATCAAACGCTCCATCCCGAACTCTTCATCGCGGATGTTATTCGCTTCCGAAACTCCGTCTGAATAAACGACCAGAGCCTCGCCGGGCTGTAATTGCGTTTCACCAACTTCAAACTCTGCTCCGGGAATAATACCCAGCGGAAAGCCACCGGACGAGAGCTGCGAGACTGAACCATCGGCCCGGCCGATAAGGGGCGGGTTATGACCGGCGTTTATGTACTTAAGCGATCCGTTCGACGGATCGAGCTCTGCGACGAACAGCGTAACGAAACGGTTTGCCGGCGTGTTGTCGGCGAGGTACTGGTTAACTGAAAGAATGGTTTCTTCGAGCGAACTCTTTGCCGAAACTTGAGCGTGAATGGCTGCGTGGACGCTCGACATGAGGAGAGCCGCGGCCGTTCCTTTACCTGAGACGTCTCCGAGCGCAACGAGCATCTTGCCGTCGTGCCGCGGGATGAAATCGTAATAGTCACCACCGATCTCGTAACACGAAAATGAAATTCCTTGAAATTCGTAGCCGTCCATCGTGGGTGGCGACGAGGGCTGAAACCGCTGCTGGATCTCAGTCGCGAGCTCCAGCTCATGCTCCATACGCTCGCGCTGGAAACGCTCTTCGAGGAGCTTTGTGTTCTCGACTCTGATTGCCGCGACCGACGCCAGCGTCGTCAGGATATTGAGATGTTCTTCAGAGAACGTGGCCTCGTAAGTTGGCGAATCGGCGTAGATCAATCCGAAGACCGTGCGTTCATCCACGCTCAGCGGCACCGCAAGTACCGAACGGATTCCCTGCAAGGCGATGGTCTGACTCGCAAATTTCGGATCTTGCTGTGCGTCGGCGGTGAGGACGGACTTTCCGTTCTTCAAGACCTCGTCCATCACCGTGCGGCTGATGCGGACCTCTTGCAGCGGTTCATCGTTTCCGCGAACGCGGGCGACCATGATCTTCATACCATCGTCCGCTTTCTCGTCGCGAAGCATTATGACGCATCGCTCGGCGGGTACGGCCTCGAACACTAATGACGCGACCTGATTGAGGGTCTCATCTAAATTAGTGGCGGAAAGCAGGGCGACGCCAACCTTGCTGATCAGGCCGAGCAAGTCGTTGCGGCTGGAGAACTGTTCTTTGAGAAGCTCGGTCGTTGGAATTCGACGGCTCTGGAGCGAGATAGTTTTAGAAGGATCGAGCGCTTCGGTATGGTCCGCGATAAGCGTCGCACCACCCTGGATCTGAAATCGCTCGTCATCAAAGACGATGGTAGTTTCACCGATCTGAATCTCGTCGCCCGACGACAGTGGAACCGGCATTTTGACAGGCGTACCGTTATATCGCGTACCGTTTGCGGAGCCGAGATCCTGAAGCCAGAAACCGTCACCCTCCTGACGAACTTCTGCGTGAAGCCTCGAGGCAAACGCGTCGGGTATGCAAACGTCGCTGCGGGCCGAGCGGCCGATCGTCGTGCGAAGACGCGACAAAGGAATTCTTTCACCGCCACCGTTATCGACATTTTTTAGGATCAACTGAGCCATAAGACCATCGATGCTACCGAACGACACGTCGGTCGGCGTAGATGACGACCGTTCCCGAAAGGTAATCGTGGAGCGCACGCCCCTTACTGCTGAAGACAGAAACAAAAAATCCAATACCGAGGCTCGCCAAGGTTAATAGATAACCGGCCGTCTGTCTAAACGCGATTGCTCCGATGTTCGGGGCCGTACCATCGATTCGAACGATTCTGAGCCCGGTGACGATTTTCCCCAGGGTCTGGCCACTGAACATCGGAAGAAACACCATATTCGTGAACCCGACCAGAACGGCGACCAGCCATCCGGCGCTGCTCAGCCCTTCATTCAACAACTTCGTACCGTCATTTCCGGAGAACCGGCTCAACAAAAGTCCGATGACGGGAATCGCGATCACGACGATATAGTCGATGATAAGCGCACCGCACCGCAAAAGGAACGGTGCTTTGACCGCTTCGGGTGAAAACCCAATAATAATTTCTCTTGCCCCCGGCGCTTTGACCTCTGTCGTCCGGTCCGAAACTGCACTCATAAATCTATTCTTGAATTCATCCTACGAGGAAGTGCAGAGTTGTGTCGCCGATCTTCAACTTATCGCCGCTGGCGAGAAC
>JBDTSA010000018.1:0-11219 GCA_039931335.1 Acidobacteriota bacterium | reverse complement strand
CTCGTCCCTCAAGGAGCGACATTTCGTCCAGCAGGGAGATCAGCTCGGTGTTCTCTTGAAACGGAACCGGAAGATAATGCGCCCCCCATGGATAACCGACTGGCGTTCCAGTTCCGCTTCGCGATGTTCCGCCGATCTCTTTCTCGAGCTCGAGCAAGACGAAATCATGAAAATTCTCTTTCGATAATTTCCACGCGGCTGACAATCCGGCTACTCCACCGCCGACGATCGCAACTTTTATGGTCTGCCAGTTATCGGCCCGAACCTCAAAGTTTCTCCCCTCGCGCAAGATGTGTCCGAGATCGACATTCTGTCCGACGATCTCGCCGTCGGGGAATTTACGCGACGAAAGATCTCCGCACGCCGCCATCGCAAACGGCGCGCCAAGGAATATGGTCAAGAGTTCTCTTCGTGAAAGTTTCACCATCCGAACAAACTGAAAACTGAAAACCGAAAACGCTATTCACTTTTTCTCGCGGTTCGCAGTGATGTGATAAGTAGTCCTTTTAGCTCTCCGCAATCATGTAGCAGCGACTCCGCCTGAGCGGTCGTGATGAATTCTGAATCTCTGAGCAATCGCAACAGGAAATGAGAACGAAAGGCTTCCTTGTTCGCGACGGAATATTTTTGAATAAAATCTTGCCGATCCGAACCTTGTTTTCCTTCTTCGATCAAAAGCCCGATATTTGTACATGAGTCCAACACCTTTCGCGACAGAACAAATTGTTTCTTCTCGTTCGTCAGGTATTCGCTCAACCTGACGATCCGCAGCGCAAACTTGTACGACTTGTCTTGCAGTATATCCATGGGAGTTCTCCATTTTCAGTTTTTAGTTTTCACCTTTCAGTTTTTTCGGAAAGTCTCATTCAAATCTTCTCCACTCGGTCTCGTAATATCTCACGAGCGCTTGATTGTCTAAGCGGTTTATTTCGATCTCTTCGGCAGGCAGAGCCATATCGATTGGGAATTCGAACATTGACGCGAACGAACTGACATTCAAAAACTTCAGCTCCACATTCGGCGGTTGCGAGGGAATTTCGAACGACGCTTGCTTGGCGAGGGCGTAACCCCAAACTCCGAAAGTCGGAACGGTCGTTTGATACGGCTTGACGGTGTAGCCGGCCGCTTCGAGCGTTTTAATAATCGACCAGTACGAGTTGCGTGCGATCAAAGGCGATGTGCATTGAATGACAACCGCGGCATCGGGCGTGAGTTTCTTCTTCAATAGATTGTAAAAGCGCGTCGTGTAAAGTTTGCCGAGCGCGAAGTTGTTCGGATCGGGAAAATCGACGATCGCAATATCGAATGGTTCGATCTCGATGTTGTCCAACCAAACAAATGCATCGGCGTTCGACACCGAAACTCGCGGATCGTCGAACGAGTGGTGATTCAACTCGGCGAGCGCGGGAAGAGCTTTCGACAATCCGGTCATCATCGGATCAAGATCGACGAGCTGAACCGTTTCGACGGATTTATATTTTAAGATCTCGCGCAACGCGAGTCCGTCGCCGCCGCCGAGAACAAGAACGCGTTTCGGATCGCCGTTGAATGCGGCGAAAGCGGGATGGACAAGCGCTTCGTGGTAGCGATACTCATCGAACGAGTTGAACTGAAGATTCCCGTTTAGAAAAAGCGCGTAACCAGTCTTGCCTTTGGTGACGACGATGCGCTGATACGACGAACTTTTCGCGTAGATGATGTTGTCGATAAAGAGCGCGTCTTCGGCAAGAGTTGTCAGTCTATCGGCTTTGATGAACGCGATCAGCAGCAGCACAATTATGACCGCGCCCTTGATGCGAAAGAGATTCACATTCTTTTTTATCAACGGCTCGAGCAGCCATGTCGCCCAAACCGCAACCGCCGCGTTGAGCATTCCGAACAGAAGCGACGTTCGATTCAGCCCGAGTTTTGGAACTAGGAAGATCGGGAACAACAAGCTCGCGACGAGCGCGCCGACATAATCGAGCGCCAGAACGCGCGAAACGAGCGTCTTGAAATCGAGCTCGTCTTTGAGGATGCGCATCAGCAATGGAATTTCGAGGCCGACTAGTACGCCGATCAGGAAAACCATCGAGTAAAGAATGATCTGGAAATACGAAACGTGCGCGAACGTGAGAAAGAGCAGCGGCGCGCTGAATCCGCCGATGACCGCCACCGCGAGTTCAACGTCGATAAACTTTTCCGCGATGTGCCTGTCGATGTATTTCGAGAGCCACGATCCGACGCCCATCGCTGACAAATAGATACCGATGATGAACGAGAACTGCGTGACAGAATCGCCGAGGACGTAGCTGGAAAGTGTTCCCGCGAGCAGCTCGTAGATCAAGCCGCAGGTCGCGATGATGATGACATTGAGGAAAAGTAGCGGAGTGCGATTCATTTTTTTGTGACGCAGAGACTGAGGGACGCGGAGACTGAGGGACGCGGGGACACGGAGTTAGTTCTCCGCGTCACCGCGTCCCCGAGTCTCTCTCTCGCGTTACCCTTGGATCGCCGCGGCGATAATTATGGCAATGCCGATCATTATCGATCCGATCACAATCCCGAGCGCCGTATTCTGATCTTCTTCGATCTCTTTCTTGATCGGGTAGATGAATCCGAGAATTCCGTACGTTATCGCAAACAGCACGACGCCGATAAAGACGAAGATCAATGTCGTAACAAGAACTTCTAGAAGTTGGTCGACTTTAACGATAAAACCTAATGGAGCAACTAAGTTCATCAACATTTATTTTCCTCCGCGAAAACCTGTGTAGATAAAAGGCACACCGAGACGCGACCGGCTGCCGGAATTAGCAAGTTCCCAACCGAACCAGGCGGACGATGCGTAAAGGGCGAGCACGCCCATACCGAATACGAGATAAAGTTTTTTTAACATAATAACTTTTTTACGGATCGAGTTCGTGTCGCTCCGCGTGCTGTCGTTACAGGCTCAAGGCTACTCATCCGAATCGTCCGTACTACTGGTGCTAAACATGCTGTCTTTCCAACGGCGCGACTCGAACGAAATCTTTCTGAACAATCCGAGAACTGGCACGATCAATAGAACGATAAACGCACACAGGAAATTGACACCGCGATTTACATTCTGCTCCACCGTCAGAGAGATCGGCATCGGCTGCTGCCAGTCCTGCCAGGTGCCTTCGACACGCAACGTATATTTTCCTGCCGGCAGAGACGACAGTGTCGCATTCTGATCTTTCGATCCCTCGGTCCACGCACCATCGCTGTCCGAGCCGAAATAATATTCGATGGGGATATTCACCGATTCAACTTCCTGACTCTGCTCGTTGATGAGATCGACGTCGAGATCGGCGAACGAGTTACTGACCGGGGCGGAAGCCGCAAGGCGAATATTTCGATTTGCCTTGATGTCGAACGGCTGACTGAACGCCGTCTGCGGCGCGGTCGCGTTCGTCATAGGCGGCAAGCTCAATTGCTGCGACAAAACCGTATTCGTGAGCCCCGCAACAGGGATCATGAAGATCGCGACGACCAACAAAAACAGCAGCGGCAGAAGTCCCCACGTGTAATAGAACCTTCCCGTGAAGGGTTGGTTCGGCGCAACCGACCACGGCTTCGGAAGACCCGTAACACCGAATGCCTTTTCGATCTCGGCATTCGTCATGTACGTCCCGACCGACCAGTTGATCTCGTTCGTGCTCGACTCTTGCGACAGCATCAGCGGAGCGGCAACGTAATCAACCGCGCGAACGGTTTCGCCTTGCTCGACACGCCAGTAGAATTCACCTTTCACGTACTGAACGACCGCGGGCGCGTCCTGAAAGATCTTGAACTTCGTTCCGTTGTACGTCGCCGACCGGGCGCCGAGCAGATTAGCGTCGGCCGTGACGTCGGCCGCGTTGAGCGGCTCGACAAAATTCCAATGATTGTCCGAGTGCACGAGCCAGCGGAATCCGATGGACGGATTGTAAAGCAGATATTCGTGCCAGTAGTAAGTCTCGCCCTCGATCGTCACGCTGCGGACAACCGCGCCGATGATCTTAAACTTGACGTCATCTTTGAAGGTTCCTTCGGCTCCGATCGGAAGAACGAAGCTCGCATCGACACTTGTTGGCGTCAGGGCTTTGAGATACGTCAGGTTGCCTTGATTGACGTCGAGCAGCGAATCGCAATTCGGACAAGTGACGCGCTCAGTCTTGTCCGGGGCAATGAGCAAAAGCGGGCCACCACAGTTCGGACATCCCATCGCGGCCGTCGAAACACGCCGTGCTTCACGCTCGGCAGGACGCGCACTTGCGAGGCCGATGTCGGCGAGCGAAACTTGCTGGCCAACAAAAATCCAAGGCGGGTCCATACTGTAGTCGATCGTTCCGAACGCATTGTCGCGTCCCGACATATCAGCGTAGCGGCCCTCTTCGTTGGGCGTCAGTTTGTACGGGATCTCGCCGTCAGCGGCGACCGCAGTTGCGACACCTTTCTCCACGACCATCAGTGAAGCTCCGGGAATTTCGGTTACAGGCTGGCCAACTTGTAGCTGGTCGAAAGTTGGAAGAGTGACGCCTGCAGGCATCGGCTGGTAAAAAGTGAGATAGAAGTTCCCTTGTGCTTCGGCGAGCCATCCGACCCAGCCATTTGAAAACGTCGCGTACCATTCATCCCAATATCCGCCAAGTTCATGACGCAACTGAGCCCGGCCCGTGAGCTCAAAACGCGCACCCTTGAATTCACCTTTTAGACCGAGCTTCAGAGGCGACTGTGATTCTGCGATCTCCGCCACCTTTCCGAGATCTTGGAGTCCGCGATCGGTGCGAGCGATCGCCGAGCGGCAGAACGGGCAAACTAGCACGATACTCGAACCCGCCTTGAACTCGACCGGCGCGGCACATGACGGGCAGTTTGCCTGGAGCACGCTCAAGCGTCACCCCCCACCACTTTAGATTTGGGATTTGGGATTTGGGATTTGGGATTTGAATCGCCTCGTTCGATCTTCGTGACCGCCACGGTTGCGGCACCAAGAATCGATTTCAAATTACCTTCCCAATCCCACTCAGGTCGAGTGCGGCAGCAATATAGATTGAATGTCGCGGTGCCGTGTTCGGGATAGGTGTGACACGTGAGATGTGATTCGGTGAGAGCGATCATGCCCGTCACGCCCGATGCACCGGGGAACTTATGCCAAACCGAGCCGATCGCTTTGAGGCCGAGATCGCGGATGACGAGCTCGAACAAATCGCGCAACAACGATTCGTCCCGGAGGCGCTCGGGTTCACAGTCCGTAGCTTCGATCAGCCATTCCGTTCCTACGATCATCTGATAAATCTACGACGCGAAAAGTGAAAAAGTTTGTGCCGTCGGTTTGAGAACCTATAATAGTGAAGTATGTCGAACAAAACTATAGCGAAAATCCTCGGCCTTGTCATTTTAGTTTTAGGTTGGTGCGCCTCGGTTAGTTCTTGTTCGAATGACCCGTCGACGGGAGGCCATGAAGTAAATGCATCCGAGCTATCACCTGACTTCGAAAAACCGATCGTCGTCGGACGGATCGAGTCGCCCGATGTGACGGAGAGCAGCGGCATCGCCGCCTCGTTGTGTCAGCCGAAAGTGTTCTGGACACATAACGATTCGGGCGACGATGCGTTCATTTTTGCGCTCAGTGAGAACGGAAAGAATCTCGGGACGTATCGTGTATCGAACGCACGAAATTCTGACTGGGAGGACATCGCTTCGTACAAGTCGCCCGACGGCACTTGTTATCTTTACATCGGAGATATCGGGAACAACAAGCTCGAGCGTCCTGAGCTGCGGGTATACCGCGTTAAAGAGCCGACAGTGGCCGATGCTGGCGATAAGTCGGATAGAAAAAATCCTCGGCCGACGAATCCGGCGGATGTCACCGTGTTTAAGTATCAAGACACGCCGCACAATGCCGAGACGCTGATGGTACAACCGCAAACGGGTGACGTGTATGTGCTGACGAAGCGTCTCGAAGGCCCTTCACTCGTCTTCAAGTTCAGGCCGCAGTTTGGAACCGAGCAGCCGGTCATCGCCGAAAAAGTCGGTGAAGTTTCCGTGCCGGCCGTACCAAACGGTTTACTTACAAGCGGCGCGATCTCACCGGATGCGAAACGTGTAATTCTGTGTGACTACACCGCCGGATACGAGCTCAACGCAAGTGGAGGCGGCTCGTTTGACGAAATCTGGAAATCAAAGCCGCTGCGCGTAGATCTCGGCGACCGCAAGCATGGCGAAGCGGTAACATTCAGCGACGACGGCAAAGCGATCGTTGGAACAAGCGAAGGAAAAAAGGCAGAGATCTTTGAAGTGAAAATTAAGTAACTGCCTATGGACGAAGCCGGTAGACGCAGAAAACGCCTCGCTCATCGAATTCTTTTCGAAACAGTTTCAATCCGCACTTTTCCAGAACGTGAATTGACGCGTCGTTGTCTTTGTCTACCGTCGCGTAAACTTCATCGAGTCCCGCAACTTCAACACCATATCGGACGAGTCGCGATGCTATCTCTGTCGCAAATCCTTTCCCCCATTCGGCGGGTTTGAGGTAGTATCCGATCTCCCAATCCGTCTGCCGTTCGGGCCGCGGACGGAGGCTCGCGTTCCCGACATAACGACGATCATCTTTGGAAAAAACAGCCCAGATTGTTTCGACACCGTCCGGGTAAAACTCGAGCATAAGTTTCTGCCAGAGCATTTCTGCCTGTTGAAGATTTAACGGACCTTTGTCGACAAAGCGCATTACGACGGGATCGGTAAGTAGGTCGATAAAATCTTCTTTGTCTCGATCGGTGTAAAGTTCGAATATCAGCCGGTCGGTTTCAAGGCGGCTCATAGATAAAACGAGGCCGACGCCATTTCAAACAACGTCGGCCGGAATAATACTAACGGAGTCAATTTTCTACTGAGTGATCGTAAACTTACCTTTAAGTTTGTCATCCTTCAGTATCTGGCCGCTGACGCGATCTTTGATCACGATATTGAGTTCGTAATCGCCGAGCGGCATCAGGTCGGTCGGCAGCAGACGGGCAAGCGTCAATCGCTGACCCGAATCGCTCAGACCGCTCCAATCCTCGGGCTGTCTCAACACTTCTTTTCCGCCCTTTGTCAGAACATATTCGACATCGACTGCCGGACGAAGGGTCGTCTGATCGATGCCCGCGTTGTAGACCTGCAGATAGATGCCGACCTCCTGGCCTTTCTTGTACGTACCCGAAAGGTTTGGAATCACCTTTGCGTTGCCGATAACAAACTGGCCGCCGATGTCCGATTCTGTCGTGCTGCGGAGCTTCGACGCGAGGATCATCGACGATGTAGAAAGTTTCTTCTCGTCGTAGCGCGGAACGGTAAATCCCATGTTCACTAAACCACGATTTCCCGTCTCGACATCACGCACAACCACATCGACCTTGTACGTGCCCGGCGTTAATGCGATGGCCTTTTGGTAGACCGACTTCTTATCTCGAAGATCGGCGAGTTCAACCGAAGTCGCGCTCGTCGTTACCGAATCTTCAAAAATTCCGGACCGCTTACCCGAAACGGCTGTTATCCGCCCGAAGATATTCAACTTCGCCTGCTGCAGGCCACCGACATCTTTGAAGGTTACTTCCTTATTGTCGGTCTGTACCGTAAATGTCGCGATCACCTGTGTGTCCGACTGGCGGAAGAAATCAATGCGAAGGTCGAACTCGAGCGGATTGTTATCCAGGATCCCCGAGTCACCACCGGCCACGCCGGCGAGGTCGCTAAACTTTACTTGCGGCGGACGCTGGAGATTTGTAATTATCTCCATCCGGCGGAAAGGAGTGTCCTGCTCACGCTGAAATCCACCCTGGTTTTGACCCGCGATTCGATCTCCTTTGGACGAGAGACCGAGTTGTTCCGCGGTCGTCAGTCCGGCGCCGGGCACGGTTTTTAGCGCGTCCTTTTCATTTGCGTCGCGAGCGATACGATACTCGCCCGTTCCGGTCGGATCGACGAATTCAATTTCAATTCCATCGCCGACGTTATCCAGATGCCGGTACCACCAAACTTCGAACGGATAGGTAGTCGTCGAACCACCGCCTTCGTAGCTCGGCCGATCGTATGCACCGCCCGTCGGGTGCGTTTCGATCGAATCCGGTTTTCCCCAGGCGATGTAAATGCGGCCGCGGTCGGTCTTCCATCCAGGGATGCCGGACGAGAAATGCTCGTTTGAATAAGCAATTCGTTCGTAGTACTGCTCGCGGTACTCGTTTTCCTCAGTATCCGGGTTCGGATCGCGGCGGCGCCAAAAGTTCTCGATGAAATTCTCACGCTCTTCGTCCGTCACAAGCGCGAGAAACGCGCGCTTCTCATCTTTCGTGATGATGTAAGCGACGTCCGTATTGAGCCAACGCTTGTAGGCGTCTTTCAGCTCCGGTTTGACGTTCCGCGGATTCGCCGTCGGATCCTCACTGGGTTTACCCTTCTTTTCAGGTTGGGCGAACCCCGAAACCGATGCAAAACCAATAACTAAAAGTGTCAGTGCAAAATTTCGAGCAAATTTCACTTTTGACATAGATGTAAAACTCCTTAACTTTCAAGGCCGCTGAGCTTGCCGGAAAACTGATACTAGATTGAACTTTAAAGATTTTAGACAGATATCCTTAATTGTTCAAGATGCAGGCTAAGATGGGTCAGGTTGCATCGAGGGTGTCGGTCGGGGCATCAGGCTGCCGTTTCTTTCCAAAAAACCATGCAATAAAGACCGAAACGACGTAAAGAACCATCATCGGTGTGGCGAAAAGCATCATGTTGGGGATATCGCCGGTAGGCGAGACGACCGCGGCGACGATCAAGATCACGACGATGGCGATCTTCCAACTCCGCACCAGCATTCCGGCGGAAATAAGGCCGATCCGGGCCAAAACATAAGTTATGGCCGGCATCTGGAAGATCAAGCCCATCGCGAGCATGATCAGAGTTATGAACTCAAAATAGTCAGTCGCGCGAAGAAGCAAACGAAAATTTTCGCCGAGCCCGAGCAGGTACTTAACCGCCGGCGGAAACAAAATATAGTACGCGAACGCCGCACCGACGACGAAAGAGATCGAGGACAACAGTACGAACGGCGTGACGTAGGCCCGTTCGTGTTTGTAGAGCGCGGGCGAGATGAATCCCCACACCTGCAGCAGGAGAAGCGGCACCGCAAGCGCGATCGCAGCGTATAGCGAAACTGTGACGTAGAGAGTAAATGCTTCGGGTGCGGTCGTAACGATCAATCGCTCGTCCGCTGCAGCTTCTTGTTTTGCATCCGGAGCGAGATCGACCGGGAGACGCACTCCGACCGGAATGACTGCATTGATCGTGTATATTCGCTCGGTCGTGAAAAGCCCGACGATGCCGTCCGAATCTTTTGAAACGACGGCCTCCACCGATGTGCCGGGCTGTACGACACTCGTACCCAATTTCGTTGCACGATCGAAGACGAATCGTCCGCGGTCACCGTCGGCAAGGTTTGAGAGCGGGAGTATTTTCTCGTCACCGGTCATGCCCTTAACCGGAAGCTCGACGCGCTCGGCCTCTGAAAGCGCCTGGCGGATCGGAACTTCAAGAAAGTTATAGATCCTGTCGGATACGAACCAGCAAAAGACGAACGCGACGACGATGATGATCACCGAATTGACGAGCCGCTTGCGCAGTTCGTCAAGATGCTCGAGGAACGACATCTGGCCACCGCGTTGTTCAAGTTCACTGTTTTCCAACTCGTGCATTGCTTGAGAATCGCGCTCGGTTATAGCCAGTTCTTCTTGTCGGATGCGTCGACGATCTGGTCTTCGGGTCGTTCGCTGGGTTCGCTTGCTGGTGGCGTGGTGCTGAACATATCGGGCTGAACGGGCTTGATCTCTGGCAACGCGATTGTATTTATCGAGCTGTCATCGATCGAAGTTGAGCGCGGTATCGGCGCCGGTTCGCTCGGCGGTAACTCGCCCGATCGCAACGCCTCGGTCTCTTCGGCAAAGTTCACCTCGCGCTCCCACGTCGATTTGAATTCGTGCGTTGTATTCCGAAAGTCGGCCATTGTCTTGCCGATCGTCTTGGCGATCTGAGGCAGTTTTCGCGGGCCGAGAAAGATCAAGGCGATGATCCCGATAAGGATCAGCTCTGAAGTTCCGATAGATTCGAGGATAAATAAAAACACTTTATTTTAGACGACTTCTATTAGATGCTCGCGCTTGTCGGTGACCCGCCCGATAACTTTTGAGCCCGACACTTTTTTCAAGAACTTCTCGACGCTATCCGAAGGGAGACTTATCAGAAGTCCGCCAGCCGTTTGGGGATCGTATAGGGCGCTCTGCATTTCAGCCGAGACGCTGTTGGCGATGTGAACTGCGTCCCCGACATAGTCTCTGTTGTTCTTGTCACCGCGTGTCAACATTCCCTGCCCGATCAATTCGAGCACATCGGGAAGCAGCGGGACTGAGCCCGACTCTAGTTCAAACGTCACGTCGCTTGCTTTTGCCATCTCGTACGCATGACCGATGAGACCGAAACCCGTTATATCTGTGCATGCATTTGCATCCAGTTCCTGCATTACCCTTGAGGGTTCCGCCGCACTCGTGGTCATCGCAAGGGTCACGGCTGCGATGGTTTCCGGTTTCGCCTTTGCGTGCTTCACGGCGGTGTTGATAGCACCCGTCCCGACCGGCTTAGTGAGTATTAGTGCATCACCGCTGCGAGCACCCGCGTTCGTCACTACCCGATTAGGATTTATAACTCCTGTCACAGCATACCCGAACTTCATTTCTTGATCGTCAACCGAGTGCCCTCCGATTACAACGACGCCTGATTCTGTCATCGCGGCCTGCCCGCCCGCGAGTATCTCGCCCAAAATATCCCAATCTCCCTTTTGCGGGTAACATACTATAGATAAAGCACTTATCGGTGTTCCGCCCATCGCGTAGACATCGTTTAAGGAGTTGACCGCGGCAACCCTGCCGTAAATAAACGGATCGTCCGAAACTGGAGTAAAAAAGTCGACAGTCTGAACGAGGGCAAGTTCGTCCGAAAGGCGAAATACACCCGCATCGTCGGCGGTATCAAAGCCGACAATTACATTTTCTTTTGACTGGGCTGGTAGCCGGCTCAAAACTTGAGCCAGGTCTCGGGGCGCGAGTTTGGCCACTCAACCGGCACACGAGACCATTTCAGTAAGTCGCTTCATTTTTACCTCCTATTCAATGATCGTCTGATAAATACGGTCGAGATCTTCCTTGTTGTAGTAT
>JBDTSA010000017.1:0-11309 GCA_039931335.1 Acidobacteriota bacterium | reverse complement strand
CGACATCCGGACTTCTGATCACCAACTTCGGACTCAGTACGGACAAACCTATCCCGAAGCAATACATCCCGTAATGGTTTTGACGGTTTTGCAAACCAAGCAATGACGAACAACTGAAACTGTTTGCATCGCTGCACGCTATCTGCCGTAACGCGAATTTCCGCCTGAGAATTGAGAGCGGCTAGGAACCGGTTGCGGTAGTGGAAGGATTAATTTAAGGAGTAAAATCAAAATGAAAGTAAAATTTTTTATCAGTTTACTGTTATTGCTCGCCAGTGCGAATTTGGCGATTGCTCAAACAACCGAGTTCACTTATCAAGGCCGACTGGTTGATGGGGCATTGCCCGCCAACGCGAGTTATGATCTCGAATTCAAGTTATTCGATGTCGAAACGGGCGGCACGGCTCTCGGCACAACCCAACGTCCTGGCGTTCCTGTTTCGAACGGCATCTTCACTGTCCGGCTTGATTTCGGCGCTAATTTCAACGGCGGGCCGCGCTCGGGGGTTTTTAGTACAGAAGACAGATCAAGGCCGCTCTACTGTGCTGTCAAAAACTTTTTTCTAAAATGATAGCTGCCATACAATTTCCAAATAGTGCGAAGCCTGAGGAGATTTTTACGTGGGCGGAAGTGTCAGTGGTCCACCGCGTTCGCAACGGGATCTATCAGCGGAATGGCCGGCTGATCTCGCTGCTTACCGACTTTGGCCGAATCAATGCGTGCTATCCGGACCTTCACGGCGACACTACCGATTCGATCCTTTACACCGGAGCCGGGCGCCGGGGTGATCAAAAACTCGACGCGGCAAATCGTTCGCTTCTCGACGCCGCCCGGTCCGGTCATTCGGTCCCGCTCTTTAACAAACTCTCACCCGGCAGGTGGGAATTTCAGGGATTCTGGATGGTCGCCGACGGGCAGTATGTTTTCGACGAGAAACAGAATAGAATGTTGTGGAAATTCACCCTAAAACGAGTTCGCCGGAACAACAAAAATTCATAAAGGAGATCGTTGCAATGTCTTTCCGCAGGCCCATCTTTCTTTTTGTTCTATTTCTCTCTTCACTCTCCCTCGTAAATCCGCAAACAACCTGGACCCCCGAGATGCAGGTAAAGACCCGGGCGATCGGAAGCCCACGCATTTCGCCGGACGGTAAGCGCGTCGTCTACACGGTGAACGACGCCGTGATGTCAGCGGACAAGAGCGAGTTCGTCACGCAGATCTGGATGGCTTCGTCCGATGGCAAGGACAACTACCAGATCACGTTCAGCGAAAAATCATCGACGAATCCGAAGTGGTCGCCCGACGGAAACTGGGTCGCGTTTACATCGAATCGAAAAGATAACAAAAACAATTTGTACGTTCTTCGTGCGACCGGCGGTGAGGCCGAACAGATAACGGATCTGAAATCGAGCATCTCGGAATTCGAATGGTCACCGGATGGTAAATCGATGGCCTATTCCGTGTCCGACGCCAAATCAGATGATGAAGACAAGAACGACAAGGGGAAGAACGATTTTCGCTGGGTGGATGAAAATCAGAAAATGGCGCGGCTGTATGTAATTCCGGTCGCGAAAGACGTGGAGGGAAAGCGCGAAGCGAAAAAACTGACGAGCGATAACCGGAACGTCACCGGATTCGACTGGTCGCCGGACGGAACGCGAATCGTGTTCAATCACGTATCCGGCCCGGGCGCGAATGAATGGCCATCTTCGGACATATCGATCGTCGAAGTAGCGACCGGAAAAACAAGTGCGCTCGCGGCGACACCGTCTGCAGAATCGGCTCTGCAATACTCGCCGGACGGAAAATGGATATCCGGCATCGCATCCGACACACCCGTTCGTTGGGCACAGAGCTACACGATCAGGGCATACCCCGCGGGCGGCGGCGAGCCGAAGGTAATGGCACTGTCACATGACGCTCAGCCGAGCGTTGTCGGATGGACACCTGACGGCACCAAGATAATTTTCTACGAATCGAAAGGTACGGGGACCGCCCTCTACGAAGCTAACGTCGCGGCGGCCACGGTTCGTGAGATCGATTATCAGGACGCGGTCATTACCGGCGTGAGCATGACGAAACTCGATTCCGGTTACGGTCTTGCGATGGTCATGCAAAGCAGCGAAACACCGCCGGAGGTCTACGCGATGATTCCCGGTAGGACCGGAATCAGCAAGATCTCCAACGCCAACGTCGAGCGCGCGACGATGAGGGTTGGTAAGACCGAGGTCATCCGCTGGAAAAGTACGGATGGCCGCGACATCGAAGGGCTGCTGACGTATCCGGTCGGCTATGTTCCGGGTACCAAGGTGCCGTTCATTCTCAACATCCACGGCGGACCGGCCGGCGTTTTTCAGCAGAGTTATATCGGCGGCCGCGGGTCTTATCCGATCGCGACGTTTTCATCGCGGGGCTACGCGATCCTCCGCCCGAATCCGCGTGGTTCGTCGGGCTACGGAACGGAATTTCGCCGAGCTAATATCAAAGACTGGGGCGGTGGTGATTATCAGGACCTGATGGCTGGCGTCGATAAAGCCATCGCGATGGGCGTCGCGGATCCGGATCGCCTTGGAGTCATGGGCTGGAGCTACGGTGGTTACATGACGTCGACGATCATTACAAAAACGAAACGATTCAAAGCGGCGTCAGCCGGCGCTCCTGTAACAAATCTCATGAGCTTTACCACGACTGCGGACATCCCCGGATTCGTCCCCGATTATTTTGGCGGAGAATATTGGGAAGTGCCGGATGTTTACGCGAAGCATTCGGCGATGTTCAATATCAAGGGCGCGACGACGCCGACACTGATCCAACACGGCGAAGCCGATGTTCGGGTGCCGATCTCGCAGGGTTATGAGCTATACAACGCGCTAAAGATGCAGGGTGTACCGACGCGAATGATCGTCTTGCCGCGGCAACCGCACGGCCCGAACGAACCGAAGATGCAGGTCGCGGCCATGCAGAGCAACCTGGATTGGTTCGACAAGTATTTGAAGTGAAGTGGGCGCCGCCTCAGCACCAAAGGTGCGACGTAATATAGCCAGGGCCAGCGGCCCTGGACAGTGCAAGCGGCGATCAGAGCCGCAACGCGGCGAAGTAATAATGGCAATCGAGGTCTGTTCGTTTACTTCGCCGCGTTGCGGCTTCATGGTGATATTTTCCTTATTTCCAAGGCCGTTGACCCTGGCTAAATTACGGCCGCACCTTCGGTGCTGATCAATATTTCTTGGGGTGCTTATGAACATTCCCGAGCGTGCCGGTCAACATTCCGCAATCTTGATCCATATCCAAATGCAATGATCCACATCCGCGCTGCAACCGATCTCGACAAGCCCGCAATCTGGAAAATAATCAAGGCCGTTATCGCAACTGGCGAAACGTACGTCTTCGCCCCGGACTCACCTGAAGATGAGATGACGGCTTACTGGTTCTCGCCCGAGAAACATGTTTATGTTGCCGAGCAGGACGGCGAGGTGCTGGGAACGTTTTGGCTAAAGGCTAATCAGCCGGGATTGGGATCGCATGTTTGCAACGCTGCGTACATGGTCCCACCCGATGCGGCCCGGAAGGGAATCGGCCGTAAGATGGCGGAATTTTCATTTGAAGAAGCGAAGCGTCTCGGCTTTAGCGCGATGCAATTCAACTTCGTCGTAAAGTCGAACATTGGCGCCGTTCGACTCTGGCAAAGTATCGGTATGGAGATCGTCGGCGAGATCCCGGACGCGTTCGATCATCGCCAGCACGGGATGACGAACGCCTACATCATGTACGGGAAACTGTAATCGGTGGGGGAAGGTTCTTTGCGTGTTACGTGGTTCTCTTCGTGTGTTTCTTGTTTCTTGTTTCTTTTCGTGCGTTTCGCGTGATTCGTGGTTTCAGATTTTTGCTTAGGAGGGAACCACGAAGAGAACCACGAAACACACGAAACACGAAACACACGAAAAAGGAAATAAAGAAATACTGGAGACGTTACTTCTCACCCAGTTCAACGGCCCGCTTATACGCTGCGTAAACCGCTTTCGACAAAACCGTCCGCAACGTTCCCTTTTCCATCTGGTAGATCGCGGCGGCCGATGTGCCGCCGGGCGACGTGACCATGTTCCGAAGTTCCGCCGGATGCTTGTGTGAATCCATCGCAAACTTTACCGAACCGAGCATCGTTTCCTGGACAAGCTCCTTCGCCATATCGCGCGAAAAGCCGAGATGCACGCCGGCGTCGGTGAGCGCTTCCATGACCATGAAAATATAAGTCGGCCCGGTCGCTGAAAGCGATGTCGCCATGTCGATCATGTTCTCGGTCTCGACAAAAAGTTCCTTCCCAAGCGCCGACAGTATTTCCCGGACATCGCCGCGGTCGTCTTCGCCAACTGCCTCCGTACAAGTCCAGGCCGTTATTCCAGCCCCGATCTGCGATGGTGTGTTTGGCATCGCTCGCACGACCTTCGCAGTACCGAGTGCACCGGCGAGATATTCGATGTGTGCACCCGCGACGATCGAGATGACGAGATTATTTGGATGAAGAACGCCCTCGAGATCGGAAACGACCCTTGCCAGCCGCTGTGGTTTCACGCAGAGCACGATCACCGAGTTTTCGTGCGAACCGGCCGAACGCGCCGCCTCGGCGTTTTCCGCAATTGCGGCGATCCCGTACTTTGCGCTGAGCTCCTGCCGCCGAGACTCGCGAGGATGGCTCGCGGAAATACGATCCGGCTCAACAATACCCTTCCTTAACATTCCAGCGATCATCGATTCGCCCATCACACCGCACCCGATAAACGCGAGATGCATCTTTTTTCCTGAGTTCGCCATAAAGCCATTATCAGCCTTTTGTAATTTTTTTGAATAGTAACGACTAAGAAAAATTGCTGCGGCTTGCTATTCTTGTTCGGTGACAATTGACGAGCAGATAGAATTCCTGAAAAAAGGCACGGTCGATCTGATCCGTGAAGAAGACCTGAAGGCAAAGCTTGCGCGATCAGCGAAAAGCGGAAAACCGCTTCGCGTTAAGCTAGGCCTCGATCCGACTGCTCCCGATATTCACATCGGGCACACGGTCGTCATTAGAAAGCTGCGGGCGTTCCAGGACCTCGGCCATACCGTTATATTTCTCATCGGAGACTTCACGGGTATGATCGGCGATCCGTCGGGCAAGAATGTGACGCGGCCGCCGCTCTCGCGAGACGATATCAATGCCAACGCCGAGACGTACAAATCACAGATGTTCAGGCTTCTCGATCCGGACAAGACCGAGGTCCGCTTCAATGGCGAGTGGATGGATAAATTCAACGCTGCGGATTTCGTGAAGCTTGCGGCGAAGACGACGGTCAAGCAGATCCTCGAGCGCGACGATTTTACAAACCGCATGGCAGAGGAGAAACCGATCTCGCTGCACGAACTTTTATACCCGCTGGTGCAGGGCTACGATTCGGTCGCGCTCGAATCCGATGTCGAGCTGGGCGGTACGGACCAGAAATTCAATCTGCTGATGGGCAGAAATCTGCAGCGCGAATTCGATCAGGAGCCGCAGGTTGTAATAACGACGCCGCTGCTCGAAGGCCTCGACGGCGTCAACAAGATGTCAAAGTCGCTGAATAACTACATCGGTATCGAAGAGCCGCCCGATCAGATGTTCGGCAAGGTCATGTCGATCTCCGACGATCTGATGTGGCGATATTACGAGCTGCTGACGGACACGAGCATCGATGACATAAACGTGCTGAAGTTCAAATGCGAATCGGGATCGGAGCATCCGCGCGATCTGAAAGTCGCGCTTGCGAAATCGATCATTGCCGATCTTCATTCGTCGCAGGCGGCCGAGAAGGCCGAAGAGGAATTCAATCGCCGGTTTGTTAGGAAGGAAGTTCCGGAGGAGATCGAGGAGAAGAAGGCCCTTTACGGACCGCACATCCTCGCACAGCTCCTCGTAGATGTCGGGTTAGCATCGTCGAAAGGTGAGGCTAGGCGATTGATCCAGCAAGGCGGTGTGAAGGTGAATGGTAAGAAAGTCGACCAGGCGAATCAAAACGTAATGATCGATTCGACAGGTATTTTGGTTCAAGTCGGTAAGTTGAAGTTTTTGAATGTGAAAAGTGAATGAAGTCCGCTCAGTTCGAGCAGATCCGCTAGGAGCGGCGAATTGGTAGTATCGACGCCAAGAGATAGCCAAGCTCCGTAGGAGCGGAATGTTTGTAGCAACCCCACGCCCTCAATTGTCCAGCTCCGTAGGAGCGACACTTGCCTTCAGCCAAATTCGGCGCAAGAATGCACAGCACAAAAAACTAGAATAGCTCCATCAGCGAGCGCCAAACTCCCATGGCAAACACGTACTCCCAAATCCTTATCCAAGCTGTATTCGCCGTGCGAGGTCGTGAATCTATGATCAAGCCGGAATGGAAGGAAGAGCTCTTCAAATACATCGGTGGGATCTTCCGCAGGCAAAACCAAAAGCTACTTGCCGTCGGCGGCGTGGATGACCATATTCACCTGCTCTTTAGTATCAAGCCAAACGTAGCCTTGTCGGATCTGATTCGTGACATAAAGTCGAATTCAAGCGGGTTCATAAACGACGAACGGCTTACACGAAGGAAATTTCATTGGCAGGAAGGCTTCGGCGCATTCTCGTACTCAAAATCGCAGCTCGACACGGTGGTGAAGTATGTGTTGAACCAAGAGAAACATCACAAGAAGCGTTCCTTCCGCGAAGAATATACTTCACTTCTTGACCGCTTTGAGGTCGAATACGAAGACAGGTATCTGTTTGATTGGATCGAATGAGTGCCGCTCCTACGGAGCTTGTTATGTTGCGGGCCGCGTTGCTACAAACATGCCGCTCCTAGCGGAGCTGGAGTCAAGCGTGGTTCGAGAACTACAAACATTTCGCTCCTAGCGGAGCTGTCTGAGCGTTTTTTTTCTTTCTTCAATCTTCCTCGATCGTGATCTCCTGATACGAAGCCCGTCGAAATCTTGAGATCGGGATCAAGGCGTCGCTTGGGCTCGAGGTACCCGCCGACTGTGAAAATTCGCCAGCGTGTGTTTTCAGATATTCGAAAAATCGCTCGAACTCGCGCTGCATCGAATCCATCTTCTCGCGCATGTTCAAGATGATCTCGACACCGGCGAGATTTACGCCAAGGTCGCGCGTCAGAGAAAGAATTACCTCAAGACGTTCGAGATCAGAATCTTCATAAAGGCGGGTGTTTCCGACCGAACGCGAAGGCTTCAACAAACCCTCGCGCTCATACAGCCTCAGTGTCTGCGGATGAATATCGTAAAGCTCCGCAACCGCACTGATCGTGTAAGTTTTGATCTTTCGTTTCATCGGAACTAAGAAGTCAGAAGTCAGAAGTCAGAAGCCAGAAGTCAGAATTTGAGTTACAAACTCCGAACACTGAACTCTGAACTCTGAACTAATCCAATCCCATCACCTTTCTCGGATTCTCAGAGTTCGACTTTTCAAATTGCCGCAACAGGTCCTTGGTCTCTTCCGATATGAGTTTCGGCAAAGAGATCTTTACTTCAATAAACTCATCGCCGCGAAGATTCGGATTTCGAAGACTCGGAAATCCACGTTCGCGGAGACGGAACTTCTGTCCCGATTCCGTCCCGGCCGGAATTTTTAACTGTGCTTTTCCTTCGACCGTCGGCACTTCGATCTTCGCTCCTAAAGCCGCTTCCGGTACCGTGATCGGAACCGTGACATAAACGTTATCACCACGGCGTTCGAGGAACTTGTGCTTGCCGACATTCGTCAAGATAAAAAGATCGCCGGGTTCTGCTCCGAGCCTGCCGCCGTGTCCTTTCTTCGGAATGCGAACACGCGACCCGGTATCGACACCCGCCGGAATGCGGATCTTCACTTGCTCGGTCTTCGGTGTCGTGCCCTTCCCGTTACACAGCGAGCACGGCGCTCGCCGTCGCCCCGTTCCTTCGCAATCGGGACAAGGCTGAGAAAACTGCAGACGTCCGCCGGTGCGCATTACCTGTCCGGTTCCCTTACAAGTCGTACAAGTGACGACCGGTCCTCCGGTATCGCCGGCACCCTGGCAGCGCGAGCACTGCTCGCTGCGATTTACGGTAATGTTGGTCGTGAGACCGGTGAACGCTTCTTCGAAACTAAGTGCGAGCGGAATCTCGATGTCACGGCCCCTTTTTGGCATTGGTCGCGGTGGTTCCGGCTCACGCCGCGTGCCCGCTCCGGTGCTGCCGCCAAAAAGATCGGAGAAAATATCTCGAAAACTCGAACCACCGCTCGATGCCTGGCCACTCGAAAAATCGAAACCGGAAAAATCAAAACCCGCCGTGCCTCCACCGCCCCCTGCCGCCGCGCCGGCGCCAAACGGGGAATCTGGATCGAGATTGTCGTTGTAATATCCAAACCGGTCGAAAACCTTCCGCTTTTTTTCATCGGACAAGACGTCGTAGGCTTCCTGCACCTCTTTGAATTTTTCTTCTGACGCTTTGTCGTTCGGATTCACATCCGGGTGAAACTTACGCGCAAGACGACGGTACGATTTCTTGATCTCGTCCGCCTTTGCGTCTTTCTTGACGCCGAGTATTTGGTAGTAATCCTTCTTCGCCATTTTGAGTTAGGGACAAGTTTAGAGGGACAAGGGACGAGAGAGCAAACCCCATCCCTTGTCCCTCGTCACTTGCCCCTTATAGTTACTTTTTCTCTTCGTCTTCGACGTCAACGTATTCGGCATCGATGACATTATCATCAGCCGCTGCGGTCGAACCGCCGTCGCCGTCCGCTCCGGCAGTCGCCGAGGATGCCTGCTCGCCTGAAGCAGACTCGCCGTCACCGGCCGCGCCCGCCTGACTGTACAAGACCTCCGCCAACTTATGCGACGCCGTCTGGAGTCGTTCGAACGCACTGTTCATGGCGTCGATGTCAGTTCCGGCCACTGCGGTCTTCGATTCTGAAATCGCTGTTTCCATCTCGACGCTGCCAGCCGCATCCATCTTTTCCTTGTTTTCACTAAACGTCTTCTCGACGCTGTAGACGAGTCCGTCCAGACGGTTGCGAGCTTCGATCTCACCCTTTTTCTTCTCATCATCGCCGGCGTGTGATTCGGCATCCTTCATCATCTTGTCGATCTCTTCTTTCGAAAGACCGGACGAAGAAGTGATGGTGATCTTCTGCTCACGACCCGTGCCGACGTCCTTCGCAGAAACGTTGACGATTCCGTTCGCATCGATGTCGAATGTGACCTCGACCTGGGGAACACCGCGGGGTGCCGGCGGAATACCGACGAGATGGAACTTGCCGAGGGTCTTGTTGTCGCCCGCCATCGGACGCTCACCCTGGAGCACATGAACCTCGACCGACGTCTGATTGTCCGACGCGGTCGAAAAAATCTCGGACTTGCGGGTCGGGATCGTCGTATTACGCGAGATCATCTGGGTCATGACTCCACCAAGCGTTTCGATTCCCAGCGTCAAAGGCGTAACGTCGAGAAGCAGGATGTCCGTCTTCTCGCCGCCGAGGACAGCAGCCTGAACGGCTGCACCCAGAGCCACGACCTCATCCGGATTGACCGACTTATTCGGATCCTTGCCGAAGAATCCCTTGACCATTTCCTGGACCTTCGGAATACGGGTCGAACCACCGACGAGAACGATCTCTTCAATATCCTTCGGCTCAAGGCCAGCATCTTTGATCGCCTGCTCGACCGGCGGCATGAGCCGCTTCAGAAGCGGTTCAACGAGAGCTTCGAACTTTGCACGCGTGAGCTTCATCACGAGATGTTTCGGTCCCGAAGCGTCAGCGGTGATGAACGGCAAGTTGATCTCCGTCTCCATCGTCGACGAAAGCTCGACCTTCGCCTTTTCCGCCGCCTCTTTCAGACGTTGAAGCGCCATCTTGTCATTGTGAAGATCGATTCCCTGATCTTTTTTGAACTCGTCGATGATCCATCCGACAAGAGCTTCGTCAATGTCATCACCGCCGAGGTGCGTGTCGCCGTTGGTCGATTTGACCTCGACAACGCCCTCGCCGACTTCGAGGATCGAGATATCGAAGGTACCGCCGCCGAAGTCGAATACGGCGATCGTCTCGTCCTTTTTCTTGTCCAGGCCATATGCCAGCGCCGCCGCGGTCGGTTCGTTCACGATACGCAGAACTTCGAGGCCCGCGACCTTACCGGCATCCTTCGTCGCCTGACGCTGTGCGTCATTGAAATAGGCGGGGACGGTAATGACGGCCTTATCGACCTTCGAGCCGAGATAGTCCTCAGCCGACTGTTTCAGCTTCTGAAGAACCATCGCTGAGATCTCGGGGGGGCTGTATTGCTTGCCCTCGGCGTCGATCCGCACGTCACCATTCGACGCCTTTTCGACCTTGAAAGGAACCTGCTTGATCTCTTCCTTAACTTCGTCGTATTTCCGGCCCATGAACCGCTTTATCGAGTAAAGAGTGTTCTCCGGATTGGTTACTGCCTGTCGTTTTGCGACTTGACCGACCAGCCGATTGCCGTCCTTAGCGAACGCGACAACCGATGGCGTAGTCCTGCCTCCCTCGGAGTTTGTGATCACGACCGGCTCACCGCCTTCCATAACGGCAACGACGGAGTTCGTCGTTCCCAAGTCGATTCCTATAATTTTGCTCATCTTTCTCTCCAGTTATGTAATATAGCCAGCTCTCTCGTATAAACCCATGACTTGAGCCTGCCGAAAGTATAATAGTTGAGTGTCTCATTGTCAAATTCTTTTGGGGCCGGGTCGGAGATGACCAGACGCAGTATTTTCTTGACGTTTTCAGCTAATTCCTTAACAATAATTAGACAGCACACCGAGATCTAATCGTGAAACGTAAGCAAAAGGGGTCAGAGAACCAGAAGCGAAGTTCGCCTTCAACCACACCTCCAACCAATCCCCGGTTCGGAGGAGATGTCGAGGTTGTCGGGCGCATTCCGACCGTTCCCTCGATTCTAAGGGCGGTTGCCGACCTGACGCAGATGCGGTTCGTCGTGATCGCCAAGGTGACCAATAAGAAATGGATCGCGTGTGCCTTTCTCGACGAGATGGAATTCGGGCTCCCGCCCGGTGGCGAGCTTGAAGTTGCAACGACGCTCTGCAGTGAGGTCCGCGAACACCGCGCCCCGATCGTGATCGAGAACGCGAGTATTGATCCGATCTACTGCGAACATCCAACTCCTAAGAAGTACGGTATCGAAAGCTATATTGCTGTTCCGATAATCCTAAAAAGCGGCGAGTTCTTTGGGACGTTGTGTGCTATCGACTCGCGGCCCGCAAATCTATCGGGAGAGACGATCCTTGAATCTATGAACCTTTTTGCTGAGCTTGTCGCG
>JBDTSA010000016.1:0-11687 GCA_039931335.1 Acidobacteriota bacterium | reverse complement strand
GAGTTGCCTCCGCTTTAGCCGGAGGTGCGTTGTAAAAAGTGATCGGCTTCTGCCGAAGAATGCTACAGATTATCTGGGCTAACGCCCGGACTATTCTCTCACAACCAACCTCCGGCTAAAGCCAAAGGCAGTTCATGTTTACTTACCGTTTTGCGCGTGCTTTGGTGCTCCGTGACGATTCGATCATCTCCGCCGCATGAGTTCGAGCAGATTCCGTTATTTTCTCACCGGCCAGCATGCGTGCGATCTCTTCAACGCGCTCTTCCTCGGTCAATTCGCGGATCCCGATCGTCGTCCTGCTGCGCCCCATGTTTTTATCAACGACGAAATGTCTGTCGGCGAGCGCCGCCACCTGCGGCAGGTGCGTGACGCACAAGACCTGCTGCGAAAGCGCAAGCTGTTTCAGTTTCAGGCCGACCGCTTCGGCGACGCGGCCGCCGATGCCGGCGTCGATCTCGTCGAACACCGCAGCCTTTTCGTCACCGTGCTCTTTTGCGGTCGTCTTTAGGATCAGCATCAGACGTGAAGCCTCGCCACCCGACGCGACCTTCGCCAGCGGCTTGGGTGATTCGCCGGGGTTGGCGGAGAAATAGAATTCGATGCGATCAAAGCCTTTGGCTGAAAAGTTTTGAGTGCCGCCGTCCGATTGCGGATTGCGGATCGCGGATCCCGGGTCAAAAACCCCCGTCGCTCCCGGTTTCGACAATTCGGAAATCCTCACTTCGAACTTCGCTTTTTCAAGCGCAACCGCGTTCAAATTCGTCTCGACTTCTTTTTCAAACTTCGTCGCGGCCGCCGCGCGTTTACCATGCAGTACGGTCGCGGCTTCGACATAAACGCCGAGCTCAGACTCGAGTTTTTTCCCAAGTTCCTTTTCACGAAACTCCGCCGTCTCGATGTTCTCCAGACGCTCTTGGGATTCGGCGATATGGTCAAGGACCGTCTCTATCGTGCCGCCATATTTTCGAGACAGCCGTGCGATCTCCGCCAAACGGTTTTCAATTTCCTCGAGGCGGGCCGGTGAGAACTCGATGTGATTTCGAAAGTCACGGGCCGTCGCGGCGAGATCTTCGAGCACCGCTCGCGCGGTTTCAAGCGGTCCGCGATACTCGGCGAATTGCGAGTCGTATTCGGCAAGCTCGGAGATCTTCCTCGACGCCTTGTCGAAGGTCGCGATCGTCGATTCGTCCTGCTCGTAGAGCAGCGTGTATGCCTCTCCGCTAAGGGTCGAAAGCTTTTCGACGTTGTTTAGGCGTCGCTTTTCTTCCTCGAGCTCCGTGTCCTCACCACCTTTTAGATCCGCCCGGCTAATTTCATCGACCTGAAACCGGAGAATATCGAGAAGTTGAAGCTTGTCCGACTCGTCCTGCCGAAGATCCCTTAGCTCTTTTCGCGTCGCGGCCCACTGCCGGAACGCCTCGGCCGTCCGAGCTCGTTCACTTTCCACGCCGGCGAACGCATCAAGCATCTCCATGTGCGTCGTCGAATCGAATAGTGAGGCCTGATCGCCCTGACCGTGAATATCCACGAGGAGCGGCCCGACGCGTTTGAGAAATGCCTGGGTGACGAGTTGATTATTTACGAAGACACGATTCTTGCCGGCGGTCGACAACTCGCGGCGAACGATGAGTTCCGAATCGTCGAGGTCGATGCCGCCCTCGTCAAAAACGGTGCGTAGCTCATTGAGATTCCTGACTGAAAACAAGCCTTCGATCGTCGCCGACTGCTCGCCTTCTTTTACCAGATCATTCGACAGGCGGTCGCCGGTGAGAGCACCCAGGCTATCCACGATGATTGATTTACCCGAGCCGGTTTCTCCGGTAAGCAGGTTCAATCCCGATCCGAATTCCACCTCGAGCGAATCGATCAGCGCGATATTCTTGATCTTGAGAAGCGTGAGCATCGGTTAGTGAATAGTAAATCGTGAATAGTGACGAGTGACAAGTGACGAGCATAAGTGATGGCTGAAGACACTTGAAAAGAACGGATACACGCACGATACACTTTTCTTGTGATTCGCGACTCGTCACTTGGCACTCGTCACTTGTCACTGTTCTACAGCCCGCCTTTCACCCACTTGCCGAGCGAGAAGATCGCGTCCGGCGGAAATTGTTTTTCGAGGTCAGGCGATCTCCAATCGACCACGCGCGATTTTTTATAGAACAACAGTTCGGCGAAATCTCCGGTCTTAACCGAGGACGAATTACGCGGCACCATCATATAATCCGCGGTGTTAAATTCCGTCAGGCCCGTGAAGGCCGACAGGTTCCCGATCTGCCGGATATAGGCCGGTGCGACGAACTCGGCTCGGCGGCGATCGACGTTGATCCCGACATCCCCTGTGACGACAGTATCCGGCCTTGTCCTGTCGACGATCGTCGCGTTACGGAAGATGAAGTTGTAAAGTGAGCCCGACGAATTTTCGGGCAGAGTTTCGTACCTCACCGGGCTAACGCTTTTTTCACTCCCATCGGCAGCCGATCTCAAAGCTGTCAGCATCGCCGTGAAATTCATTTTGACGAGGAACATCTCGTCCTTGCCATGCAGCGCCCCGGTCTCGATTAGGATGACGGCCGTACCCCATGCCGAAAAATTGTCGCCGAAAGCAGTCGGTGTCCATTCGTCACCATACCGGCCGATGTGCCCCGGCATGTAGGGTTGGACCGCCGCGATCATTGCCGATGTAAGCCTTTTGTTCCGCTCGTAAGCCTCGCTTGTCGTCTTCGCCGCGTCGCCGTATACGACGAGAAACGAGATCGCTGCTTGTTTGTTAGACCGGCCGGCCGTGGTCAGCGAGTTTTGATTGTGAAGATTGAAACCTATGTTGGGCGACCATTCGTCGCGCAGCTTTTTCAAAAGATTTGCTTCAGGTGTCTGCAGATTCGAAGCGTCGCGATTGATATCGATGCCTTGCAGATTTCGACGCTGATAGTATTCTGCGCCGTCCGGATTCAACATCGGCACCCCACGGATCGTCATCGCACCCTCGATCTTTTTTACCCAGTCTTTGTCGCGATTTGTTTGCAGTATCGTGAATATGTCAATGAGCGCCGAGGTCGCGGTCGGTTCGTCGCCATGCATCTGCGACCACAAGAAAACTTTTAGAGGCCCTTTGCCGAACTCGACTTGATAGATCTCGCGGTTCGCAGAACTGCGGCCGACTTCATCGACCTTGAGACCGATCTTCTTCAGCCCATCGAGATATTTCTGCAGATCTTTGTGACGGACGTTCGATGGAAGCGTCGTCGTCACGTGTTCCCGTTCCCATATCTCGACGAGCTCAGCCGGGGTTTGAGCGATTGTGTTCATTAGAAATGTTATGGAAAGAAGTGCCAGGGCAAGCGCTCGATTCATATGTGAAAGATTAACATGACGACCGAAGTGTCGGTAGCGTGTCGAGAGGTGTCGTGTTCGAACGGGAAAAGGAACGACCGTCGCCACGGCGTTTGTTTGAATCCGAACAACGTACGACCGGTGCGCCCTAGCTGAGCCAAGGGGCGTTACCCTTGTTTGCCGTCTTTTTTGCGGAGGCGGAATTGGATAGATCAAGCTAAACCACCAACGATAAATTTCCTAGTCTTGGGAAAGCAGTCGCTCTACCGGAGAGTATTTTTCATTGTCGTTTGAAGTGTTCAGCCATTCGCTTGCGTCAGCCCGGAGGCCCGCTGCGAGTTGTGCCTGATCTATGCGTTCGACGTTGATCGTGATATGCCTGTCGCGATCCGGAAATTTGGTGCTCAATAGTCGTCCGAGGCGTGGGACCAGTTCGAACCACTGGATGTAAGCGAGCGCGGACATCGCAAATGCCATAACCAGGACCAAGACCGGAAACGACTGAAGCAGATTAGTCGTAAAGACCCAGCTGACTAGAATGTTGAGAGGGAAGGACGAAGCGATGAGGATCATCCAGCAGACATTAAAAACATCTTGTGCTCCCGTCAGCCCGGAGATGATCGTTAAGGTAAGCAATGCGCTTTGGAGAATAAGCCAGATTTTTTTCATGACAGGAAGGTGTGATTTGGACGGGAAGGAAGGAAGCCAAAGCAATTATAGGTTCCCGGAGATTTCGGTGTCAAAATAATTCTTCACCGGCGGCATCCCGTTCGCCAGTTACTGACGGCCCCGAATCACACGCAGGACCTCGGCAACGCTCCATGCCTGGGCGGGACATCCACGCGGGGCGTGCGGCCGCTCGGCATCGAAGATCTCCGATATTTGTCCAAGACCCGCTTCTTTCAAATGCGTCTGAAATCCGGATAAAATTTCCGCAACTCGAGCATCGGAATTTGGGTACACCTTTCTGTATGCGTCGATAAATGGGCCGATCAACCACGCCCAAACGGTTCCCTGGTGATAGGCCGAATCACGTTCGAAAGGCGAGCCGACGTAGACCGGAATATATTTCGGATCAGTCGGCGACAGCGAACGAAGCCCGACCGGCGTTAGAAGCTCGGCTTCGACTTTATCGACGATGAGCTTTGCCCGCTCGGCGTCGAGAATGGAATACGGCAGTGATGCGGCCAGAATCTGATTTGGCCGAACCGAGCCGTCTCGATTCCCGTTATCAACGACATCGAATAAACACCGCTCCGCTTCATTCCAAAACAGGGCATTAAAACTAAGTTTGGCGAGCTCCGCCATCGCAACGTAGCGATCACGATCTTCGTCGTCACCAAACCTCTCAGCGAGTCCGGCCATGATCCGAAGCGCGTTGTACCAAAGCGCCTGGATCTCAACCGGCTTTCCGGTCCGCGGCGTTATGACGAGATCGCCGATCTTCGCGTCCATCCAGGTGAGCTGAACACCCGGCTCACCGGCATACAACAAGCCATCCGTATCGACATGGATGTTGTACCGCGTCCCGCGCAGATGCCAGGCGAGAATGTCGACAAGCTTGTGGTAAAGATTTTCGCGAACGAAGTCGAGATCATCAGTATGTTCGGTGTATGCGCGAACTGCTTCGAAATACCACAGCGTCGCATCGACTGTATTGTATTCGGCTTCGATCCCGGCATCTGGAAAACGATTCGGGAGCATTCCCTGCGAGATATGATTTGAAAACTCAAGCAGAATTCCGCGGGCGATCTCGGGCCGGTTCGTCGCAAGCGTCAATCCGTTGAGAGCGATCATCGTGTCACGGCCCCAATCGGAGAACCACGGATACCCGGCGATGATCGTATGGCCCGAGCCGCGAGCAACGATGAATTGATCGGCAGCCCAGGTAAGCTGTTTCGTGAAATCCTCTTCCGCACCAGCCTGTTTTATCAGAGCCTTACGCCGCTTGAGCTCGGCCTTTTCGAGCCTTGCGGCGTCAGGCCTGTCGAACCTCGATGTCGACACGATGACGGAGGCCGAAGTCGCGTCGTCGAACTTCATCGAGAACGGCTGGAAGAGATCTTCGCGATAATCAAAGCCGCGCTCGCGCTCGACCGCGTACTCGAAATCGCGGTACCAGTATCCGGTCCTATCTATCTGCGTCGCATCGTGATGAAGGAATATCGCCGGCATATCCGCGACCGGGCGCATCGAGACCATTCCCTTCTCCTCAATGTAATCCCCGGCGAAGGCCGAATCTTCATGCCGCAAGTGATGATAATCGACGAACGAAAGCAGCGGACGGACCTCGAGTGAAACGGAGCGCTTATCGCGCTTGTCGATACGGCGCAGAGACCACCGCGCGACGACGGTGTTATCCCCGTGAACCATGAAGATCTTTTTTTCGATTTCGACGCCGTCGATCTCAAACACCCAGATCGGAAATGGATCGAGCCGGAAAGTTTTGAGAAATTGAAATCCCTGTGGATGAATCCGTTCAGGATATTGGTTCGCCGACAACTCGTATGGTGATCCGTCGACGACAAAGGTTTCCTCGAACTTGGACAGTATCGTTATGCGCCCGAGTGGCGGGTCGACAGCCGGTGTGAACACGCCATGATAGCGACGTGTGTTTGCACCCGATATCGTTCCCGACGCGAAACCGCCGATGCCGTTAGTTTCGAGCCACTCACGCGACGATGCTTCGCGAAAATTCGTACAGATGGTTGAGTTGAAAGCGATCATTTAAGAATAATGAATCAGCAAATCGTGAAAAGTGAGTCGGCGGTGTCGCTCAAAGCCTCTTTTCACCATACACAATTCACGCTTGGGTCGTTCCTATTCCGACCTCGGCCTAATATCGTCGTACACGCGCTCGGTTTCAACAAGCATTCGCTCGAGTGCGAATTTCTCAGCCGCCCGCCGTCGCAGAGCGTCGCCGGAATTAGCACGATCGTCTTTTAGGAGGATATCGCATATCGCGCCCGCAAGTTTTACCGGATCACGAGCAGGAACAAGCCCTTCGGCGGAGCCGAGGAGTTCGCGTGCTCCCTCGGTCGCCGTCGCGACGACGGGTGTCCCGCGAATCATCGCTTCAAGGATTGAGAGTCCAAAGCTCTCGGCATATGATGGCGAAACAAAAACGTCGATAGCCGCATAGAACGGAGCGGTGTCGTCGAGCCAATCCAGCCACAGAACGCGTTCGCCGATACCGAGCACTTTGGCGAGCCGCCGCAGTTCACGGCGAAACGATTTGTCGGCGGTATGGTCGAGGCCTGTAACAACAAACCAACAATCCGGAATACGTTTCGAAACTTCGGCGGCGGCGAGAATGAAATCGCGCTGGCCCTTTGCTTCGCGCAGTTCTCCGAGCGTGCCCACCATCGGAGCATCCGCCGCGATGTCGTGAAAAGCTCGAAACTCATTGCGCAAGAGTGTCCGGTCACGAAGATTTTCGAGATCAAGTCCATTCGGAATAACAACGACCTTATGTGGCGGAAAGACAGAGCGAAGCTCGCTGCCGACAAACTCGGAAACACCGATCGCCCGCGATAGATTTTTTAGCGCAAATTTATTGAACGGTTTTAGGGGCGAGAGCATGTGCCGTGTTAGCACAAACTTCGCCGGCTTGGCGGCGAGCGACGCGATGTTTGCGGGAATGTAATCGCGAGCGACGTGCGCGTGGATGATCTCGATAGCGTTTTCGCGAACAAACTCGGCGATCTTCATTGCGCTCAGGACGCCGAATGAATGACGGATCGAGACGTGAAAAATATTCTCGGGTGGAAGAAAGTCGAGCCGGTGCTGCCAGTCGCTGGTCGGCCTTAATGCGACAAATAATTCGTGCCCGCGCGCTTGCAGGCTGCGGGACAGATCGACCAGATGCCGCTCCGTGCCGCTATAGTGCCGTGCCGATGAAATGTGCAGAATTCTCAAACCAACCAATATTAAACGTTATCGCTCGTGGTCAGTCTACCGGGAAGATCGGCGACAGTGAATGATGATGTGAAATTACCGGAGGCGACGGCGATCCCGTTCACGCATTTTCGTGATGCTATAAAGACGGTTTCTCCCGACATTGAGTAGAATCAGTGTCGACAAAAACAAGACTCGTTCTTTGACAGGAGAAACCGTCTTTATAGCATCACGAAAAAACAAACCGATTACACAAAGATCGGAAATAGGTTTTTTTTCAGATCCATGAGTCTGCCTAATCCGCCCGATCCGCGTTAAAAAAAAGTGCAGAACGTCCCGAGTTTCAAAAGTCCACGAAATTCCTTCCGTGCTTCTTCATTGCTTTAGCGGAACCGCGGCGCAAAAAAAAGGCACGCTTCGCGAGCAAGCGTGCCGAAGGCGAACTGCCGAGTGATAAGTTAGAACTGGAACCGCGTCGCGAACTGGATCTGACGTTCCCGATACAGCGTGCTGTCCGTTCCGGTGATCTGTCCGAATGACGTGTTATAGGTCAAGTTCGTTGCCGAGCCTGCTCTCGAATAGAGCGTCGTGTTGACGCCGAATACGTGAGTCCGGTTCGCAACGTTGAATGCCTCTGCCAGAAACTCGAGCGACATTGTCTCGCGGAACTTGAACCGCTTCGACAAACGAACGTCGAGGTTGATCAGGCTCGGCAGACGGAATGCATTGCGTCCCGCAACCGGCAAGAAGCTGTCGCCGAAGGTATTATTCAAACTCGTACCGTTGACGTTTCCGCTGAACGGGCGTCCCGAGTAGTAGTTGAAATTCGGCGCGAGCGACCAGCCATTGAGAACGTAATTTCCGATCGAGTTCTTGCTTCCTTTATAGAAGTTCGGCGCCCAAACACCGCTCAGGACGATCTTATGACGGGTGTCGAAACTACTCGGGCCGCGATCAAAGCTTCCGTTGAGAATGTCGTAGGGACTATTCGCTTCAGAAAAGGTCGCCGAGTTCTGGTCGGTGTCCGTTGATTTCGCAAAGGTGTAGCTCGCAAGCATCTGGAGACCCTTGGTGAACCGGCGGTTGATCGAAAATACCAACGCGTTGTATTCCGACTTCACGGTGCTTTGGATCCGGGTCATCGCCTGGTTTCCAAGTCCGGGAACTCGTCGGTAGAGGGGCAACGTAAATGTTTGACCGTCAAATGGACCGCCGCCCGAAAGAGTGTAGGTCGTCGTCGGGGTCGCCGGGTTGATCTCGTTGTTAAGATCGAAAAACGTCGGCAGACTGCGTCCCAAGCTTCCAATATACGAAACGGAAACGGCCGTATTGGCCATGATCTCGCGCTCGAACACGACGTCATATTGATTGATGAGCGGCGCATGGAAATTCCGGTCAAAGAACTGGATGGCCGTTGCCGCTGTTCCGACGACGAGTGACGATGTGTTCAGGATATTTGGAAAGATCGGAGGGCCTACTGGAATTCCAGGCCCAACGACATCGGTCGGACGTACAGAGTACTGTCCCTGACCACCAGGATTACCTGTATTGACCAAAGCGTTATAAATCGTCGAGCTCTGGATACGGCCGTAATAGATTCCGTATCCGGCGCGAAGACTGGTTTTGCCATCGCCGGTCAGATCGATCGCCATACCAACGCGCGGACCGAAATTGTTCTTGTCATTCGGCAGCGTCGAAGTTGCCTGGGTTATCGTTCTTCCATCATTGGGAATGATGAAGCTACCCAAAAGTGCACCCGTCGTATTCGTATTGGCGAGAGTAGCTTTCGGCATCTTGATGTATTCATATCTCAGGCCAAGATTGATGGTGACGCGCGACGACATGCGGTAATCGTCCTGAACGAAGAAGTTGTAGTCCCAGGTACCAAGCTTGATTCCCGGTGAGCCAATACCTTGCTGGTAGTTTCCGTTATAGCAACGCCCGACCATTCGCGCCGACGAGCCCGGACAAAGTCTAGTCGAAAGGATCTGGCCAGGATTCTTCCAGTTGGTGAAATCCAACACAAAGTCGGCCAACGGTGCGGCTCCCGTGTAGGAATAGGCGCCGGCTTGGAACCGCAAGTTCGAGATATCGTCGGTCACCTTATTGATGTCACCGCCGAATTTTACCGTGTGCCGTCCGCGTGTGTTTGTCACCGTGTCGGCGAACTGATATCGCTTCTCATCGGGGAACCTGCCGCGCTCAAGGAACGTCGGGGTTCCCATTTCCAAACCATTTGTGATGAAGATATTGGGCGAACGAGTGCCACCAAGTGCGGTTAGCGGTTCACCGGCAAGCGGGGCTGAGCTGATTTGCCGTTCGAAATCGCGGCCGTACTGGAAACGAAATTCATTGACCAGATTCGAAGTAATGGTCGATTGAAGTCGCGTATTGAAAGAATCGACATCGACAAAATCGTCGCCGAAATTGCTGCGGCCGCGGGTGTTCGTCGCCTGGGTTTGAATGCCGTTGACCGACTGCCAACGAAGGCGGTTGTAGCTCGCCGTGAAAAGATTCTTTCCGTTGATCTGCCAATCGATCTTCGGGAAGAACAGTTTCTGATCGCCGCTTCGCGGAGTTTCACCCGTCTGATTGACGAGATAAGCCAACGCCGTCGCGACCTGAGCATCGGTAACTCCCGCAGTGGTCAGAATCGTACGCTGGGCAGTGGTGATAGTCGTCAGGAAGTTCGGCTGCGTGAACCGTGCGACGCCGGGGAAGTTGCGTCGTTGCTGGTCGTAGTTAAAGAAGAAGAACAATTTGTCCTTGATGATCGGCCCGCCGACGTTGCCCCCAAACTGCTCACGCAGATCCACGGGTTTGACCGCTCTCTGAACTTGATTAATGTCAGCTACAAACTGAAGCGGGTTTCGGGCACCGTTGCGATTATTACGATTGTAGTAGAAGGCTTCGCCGTGGAATTTATTCGTACCGCTCTTGGTGACCGCGTTGGTCACGCCGCCGGCCGAGCGTCCGTATTCTGCCGAGTAGTTCGAGGTATTTACCTGGAATTCGCGAATCGACGCCTGGCTGATCGAGTAGTTGATTCTCGTGCGGCCGCGTTCTTCGGAAAAGAACGCCTGGTTGTTGTCACCACCGTCGATCGTATTGTTATTGAGCAGTCCCGAAATTCCGCGGAAACTGATCAAGCCAAAGGTCCCGTCCGGAACTGCGGTTGGCGAAAGAAGGGCAAAGTTGGACCAGCGTCGACCGTTGATCGGGAGTTCATTGATCTGTGTCTGGTCGAAGTTGCTCGCATTCGCATTGTCATTTGTGTTGACGACTGGAGCTTCCGCGGTGACGTTAACCTCAGCTACCGCTGTTCCGAGTGTCAAAGGGATATCCACCGGGGTCGAGCGTCCAACCTCGACAGTGATGTTGTCGGCTTTCGCCGGGGCGAATCCTGCAACCGTAACTTCGATGCGATAGACGCCGGGCTGCAAGTTCGTCACGCGGTAGCCGCCATCGTCGGTCGTCGTAACGGTAACGGCACCGTTGGTGGCTATGTTCGTCACCGTGATCGTCGCACTCGGCACAACGCTTCCCTGCGGATCGGTAACCGTGCCGCCAATGCCGCCGGTAGTCGTTGACTGAGCGAAAACCTGCCCTAAGCCGAGCAGGAAGCTCAGTGCGAGAAGGCTAAAAATTTTAATCGAAAGGTTTTTAGTCATTGGTTTTGTTGACCTCAAAAGTAGTTGATCTGCGAATAATATAACTGCGCTAAGCTCCCAATATTTTGAATTTTGGATATTTCTCTCGCTTTTTGGATTGCAGGTCTAGACGACCCGGATGATGCCAAAAGCATTGAAATCGGAAACCTGTCCGCCTTGATAATTTAACTATTGCGTTTGTAAACCCTTACAAATTTCACGCACTAGCCTGAAAGAACGGCTGAGCTGGAGATGTGAAATTATCGGTTTAGGGCAATCATCGTAGCGCAAGTTCGGTTCCGAAAGCGACCTGAGAATACGACATTTGGTTCAAGCTCGTCGTAGACCCCGCACAAACTAAAATACACCGTCATCACCGCTCTTGCCGCGGTCTCGGATTCGGCTGCAACTTGTCCGTAACATTGAACGAAGTATGAGCCGGATATGTCGGCTGGCAGACCAAGAACCAGTTCTCCTTGACCTATAAGCCCCCCAGGAGGTTGAAACGGCTTGAAAACAAATAATTTGCGAGTTTTGGGCGAAACTTGACTTTTTTGTAATAGTGGTTTAGATTGTTCGGGCGTTTAAGCGGAAGTTTCACAGACGGCGTTCGAACGCGTATATTAGCAACGAAAAAGGGGGGATTTATGGCTCAGGTAGATTACTCTACATCATCATACAAGACGCCGATGCATCATCGCATCTTGGCGAATATGCCGGTGAGGGCGAGTTGGGTAGATGAGGAGAGCGGTAAACGGATCAGCGTCGAAGGTATTACCGAAAACGTTGGCGAGACAAGCACCTTGG
>JBDTSA010000015.1:0-11744 GCA_039931335.1 Acidobacteriota bacterium | reverse complement strand
AGAGAATCTCCAGCGCGAGCTGGCGATGATCGAGGATGAGCTTCTTGATGAGGATACCGAGGCCTAACTACCAGCGAACGGGCTCGTCGTATCGAACTTTCTTCTTGAGACCAGAAGCCGGTGGGCCGACCATCGCAATCGTCGAAATCCCAGCAAGTGAAAAATCTGAAGCGGAAAGAACCGCGCAACCCGTGTGTTGATTTCCAGCGTATCCGGGTCCGCGGTTCGTTTCACGCCCGGCAAGAGAAGCATTAAGCGCTGTACCTTCAAATAGCGAAGAATGCCGGAGAGCGAAAGCCAGAACGGTGCAACCTCGCGTCCGATAAAGAATCCGTCCTCGCCGAGTTTCTGGTAAAGCGGCATAAGTATCAATCCGGATTCGGGCGAACGGATCTCGCCGCCCGCATCGTCCGCAAGCTCCTCGCCTCGCCTTATTGGATCGAAATTGTTATACCCAGCGTGCATCTGGAACTCATCGCGCGGTGTGATCGCATGTCGATAGCGCACCTCGACAATACGCGGCCTTCCGGCTGATCGGCTCAAAACATCGTTCCACTTTTTCGGTCCTTCGCCATCTCCTCGTCCGACGATCCCGGAATTGTACAGGGCCGCCCAAGTCAAGGCCTCGTGAGTTTCGATCGTCTGTTCGGCGAAATGCTGGCCGCCTTCGAATCCGAGCGTTACAACGCCGAGGTGATTCAGATGTTCAAGCAGCGTGCCTTCAAGCTGTTCCTCGATGCCAAGCAGGATCGTGATCGGGAATTTTCGGGCGAAAACGCGATTGCGAAGAGTATCGCCAACGGTTGCGAATGGTGAGCCTTTGGCCGAAGTCGAGTGCAGGTCGAGGGCATACACTTCGTCCCGCGCAGTCGACAGGATCTCGCGAAGGGCTGCAAGCAGCTCAGCCTGCTCCTTATCTTCTGAAAGCTCGCCGCGTCTTTCACCTGAATTCTTTTCAATATTCGCCGCCGTCCAGTGGCGGTTAAGGTCGGTGTCGATAAAACGCACGGAGGTCAGAAGGGCGCGTGTATTTCCGGCAAGAAGGTAGATGCGGCCGTTCAGGGGCGGGCTAATTTCCGCGAGACCCGCGGCGACGCGTTCAAGAGCCAGCGCACCCGCGGCTTCATTGCCGTGAATACTGCCGAAAGCGATCAGCGTCGGCCCGTTCGGGTCGCCTGCAAAGCGGCCGATAAGATGTTCCCCCGTCACAACGTTAGGCCGTATCTCGATCCTGCCAGTCATAAAGCGATCGCCTCGTCTGTCTGCTATACTTGCCCTGCATTTTCAAAGATTTCTGACGCATTCTCAAGTTATGAGCACCACGGCCGACATTCTCACCGGCACCGTTAAGGGCCCCGGACTTCTCCCGCACGAATATCTCTTCATCACGCGCGACAACAGTCGGACGCGGATCGGCGAATTCGTTTACTACGAGACGCAAATCGGAGATGAGCGGCGTCGGATCGTTGGCACGATCAATACTCGAAAGCTTGTGCGAAATCTTCCGGACGCGTTTCTTGCCGATCCTGGTACGCCGCCGTCTGCGGTCTCCGCCCTGATCGGGCTTGACGGGGACGCGCTTGAGATCTACGAGATCACGGTTGAGACAATCGGGTACTTCAGCCGCAAGCTTAACGATTTTGTAAACCCGCGCATTCCGCCGCAACCCGGTGATCCGATCTTTCTTGCGTCGAGCAAGACTCTCTCCGAAATGCTCAGCCCGCGGCGCGTCGGTGATCAGGGTTCGGCCCATGTCGGCAGCCTGCTGACCCGCGAGCAGGGCGAAGTCCCCGTCGTGCTCTCAGTAAAAGATGTCGTCTCGACGCACCTTGCGATTCTGGCTTCGACCGGTTCGGGTAAATCGTATACGGCCGGCGTCATCGTCGAAGAATTGATGCAGTCGTGGAATCGCGCGTCCGTGCTCATCGTCGATCCACACGGCGAATATCACACGATGCAATCCATCCAGGGCGACAAGCAGTTTTACGGCGACGACGGTTACAAGCCGGATGTAAAGATCTTTACGCCGGACCGAATAAAGGTACGGTTCTCGACACTGACCGAAGCCGATGTGAAATACCTTCTGCCCGAAGGAACGTCGGATAAGATGCTGCACTTTCTCGGGCAGGCTTTTCGAAGTTTGAACGATCAGTTAAAGGCCGAAGGAAAGCGCGACTATCTCTACAGCTATTACGACTTGCGCGATCATGTGCAGAAGCAGCAGTTCGGCAAAGAAGGTGAGAATGCCGGCGACGGCGGGAATGTTTCGTCGATACAGGGTCTCTTGTGGCGGCTCGATTCCCGGTTCGCCAAGGAAAACGGTATTTTCTCGACGAACGAACATATTCCGCTGCAAGACATATTTCGCCCGGGCCGCTGCACGATATTCGATCTGTCCGACATCGAGCGGCACGAGCAGCAGGTGATCGTCGGGACCCTTTTGCGTCGTGTGAATATTGCCCGTATGAAGACGACACGCGGTGAGGTTTCATCCGGCGAGAACTATTTGAACTATCCCGTCTTCACATTGTTGGAGGAAGCTCACCGCTTCGCACCCGCCGGCGCGAATGTTGTCTCGACAAATGTACTCAAACAGATCTTGTCCGAAGGGCGAAAGTTTGGTGTCGGCATCGGCTTGATCACTCAGCGGCCGGGCAAGCTTGATCAGGATGTGTTGTCGCAGTGCATGACGCAGATCATCATGCGGATCGTAAACCCGATCGACCAGCAGACAGTCGCTCAATCGGTAGAAGGAGCCGGCCGGGCGATGCTTGCCGAGCTTCCCGCGCTAACAAAAGGCCAGGCTGTGATCTCCGGCGTTGGCATCAACACTCCGGTCATGTGCCGCATTCGTCCGCGGATCACTCAGCACGGCGGCGAGACGTTTGACGCTCCGGGCGAGTGGATGAAATGGCATTCCGAAGGTGAGAGTGCAAAGCGCGAGCACGATGAAGCACCTTATTTGAAACCTACCAGCGATAAGAAGGCGGAAAAGATCGGAGGGGTGCGGATCTGAGGCGTAAAAATTAATTCTTTCTTAGGACTTGCCGCCAGGGTCATTGGAAGATATCCGTAGATCCGCTATCAATTGCCTCTACTTCATGAATAGCGTCCGTCTTTCTTCTATGAGTTGCCCTCCGTCCTTAGACGCGACTGCATCCGTCTGAACATGGAGGCAATTCATGAAGACAAAGGAAATCTCTCATTCACCATTGATAATCAGTCAGATCCGCTCATCAGATACAGCTCTTTACCATCATCCGCCAGATCCCTTCTCACCAGAAGCACAAGATCCACCCCCGGTCGCAGCGCATAACTGCCGATGTAATCGTACTTCGCCGAGTATTTTTTGATCACGTCAGCATCCTGATCACTTTTCTTCGCGACGATCATTTCGGAATCAGTTACGTCGACTATGTGTCCGTGGAAATTTGCCTGCTTGTAATTGCGCAGATACCAGACCATCGGCCAGTAGTCGGGCGACACGACCTCGATCTTCGAATCATCGCCCTTTCCGCTTTTCTCCGCGTAGTGTTCGATCTGCTTCATCAATTCAAGAAACTCGCGGTTCGTGTGCGCGTAAACGTACGCCCGGCTATCGTCGTCGTAGTGGACGAAGTTCAGATCGTAAGTCTGGTATGCAAGGACCGCACTAGCGGTCAAAGCGAGCAGTCCGCCGGTCAGCTTCAGCGACAGATTGCGCGCCCCGATCATTTCGTTTATTGCATAACCTGCGGCGATGCACATCGGCAGCAGAAAACTGATCGCGAGCCAAGGCGTCTTATACGGAATGATCGAATATGCCGCGAACAAGCCGAACGCCCAGAGAGCCACGAACATCGCAAAGCGATGTTTACCCTTCACAAAGGCGATGATCAGTCCGAGCAAAGAAAGTATCAGGATCGGAGCCTCGATCCCCATTCCCCATTTCAGGTACGCCCACGTTCCATTTTGTGTGTGATCTTTGCTGCCTGTTTTTGTCCAGAGCGCGTACGCGTCGATCGCCGACTTGATCCCCTCGGGATAAGTGAAAAATGACGAGAAGAAAAGTACGGAGATAAAAAGGAACACCGCAGCCGTGGCAATCACGATCAACAGAAGATCGGAGCGGCCGCCGAGCCCGTCGCGAAAGTTTCGCCACGTGAGATGCTCGTCGGCAATGGCTTCCTGCTCTCCCGGTTCATCTGACGGTATGCTGTTGTCTTGAAGTTTGAATATCCTTCTCCAGATCCAAACACAGACGCACGTGATAATCATCGTCCCAAGTGTGATGAACGCCGTCTCCTTTGTCGCGAACAAAAGCGAGATACATGCTGATGCGAGCAATAAATAGATCGGACGTCCATTGTTCCATGAAAGGAGCATCCGAAGCACGAATCCCACCAGCAACGCCTCGACGATAAAGAAGCCGCCGCGAAATGCCCAAACAGAGGTTTCGTTCTCGCCGCCAAGAACCGATGCCAACTTCAACGTCGAGGGCAGGAAGCAAACCAACAGGATCAAAGCGGTCCACGCGATCGCAAAAATACCGGCCCGCCGTTTTTCGATAAAGAACGTGACTGCGACGACGATGGCAAGACTCAAAAATACGAAGAACATCTCGTGAATGAAATAGCGCGAGATGTAAACCATTCCCGGTGAGAGCGCGAGGAAGAGTGCGGCGAACTGACTGCCGAGCTTGCCGACATAGCGTCGCAAAAATAGAGCGAGGATAACGACCAGCACTCCCCAGACGGCGACGCTCGCGCGGATCGAATACGTTTCCAGCCCGAATACCTTGGCGAATGCAAGCGAGATGTAATAGAGCGTCGGGCCGTGATAGTTCGCCGGGTCGTATTTGTATTGGCCGTCGCGAAATAGGTTCGTCAGGAACCATCCGTTGACGCCCTCGTCGTGGTGCAGAGGCTTAAGGGTGAGTGAAACGAATCGCAATAGAGCGGCGATCGCCGTGATGAAAATACAACTCGCCAGCCAGATGAAATCCGCTGGCCGTTTCTCTTCAGTGCTGGCGTGGTTAACTGGATCGTTCGTCATATTTAGCGAACCATTCCGATCAGATGATAGCGAGAGCTGGTATCTCGTTTTCTATCCATCTACCCGGACGAACTGTCCCCCCTCACTTGATCTTGTAGACCCGATATTGGCCCGACTCGGCGGAGACCGGAAACCTGCTGAAGAACTGCTCATTTACATTCCCGAGATTACGTTCCTCGGGCGAGACCAAAACATACTGTATCCCGTACCTTTCCATCAAGTTCATGGCGACATCGCCGCCCTGATACATCGCCTTCACGTCCGATTCGCGGGCCGCGTAATCGATACCATGCGACGACAAGTGACCTGGATACCGCATCAGCGATCGGCGTCCGGAAAGGACGACCGCGGTGTTATAGGTCGGAGCATTCAGGAAAAGGGCCTTGGCGTCGGTCCGACGTTTGATCTGCTCGGCGATCTCGACGGCGTCCTTATCGAAAACTTTGTAATTGATCTGGCCGGAAACCGTTCGCCATACATCGAGCGCGCCCGACGCGATCAACACAAGAAAACATACGACGGCCGCGGCCTTCAACCATGTCGTTTGTTTTTGCCACAACCATGAGACGAGCCACGCGACAAACGGGACCGAACCGACAAACCAATATATCAAGACCTTGATGTTGTCCCACTCCCATGGTGCGAGCTTCGCCACATTTGAGACAACGAACAAGAATGCGAACGGAAGATAGAACAACAGGATTGATGAACGGTGAGGTGTGAACTGTGAATGGTCGGTTGAAGATCCGGCCGTTTTCGCATCTTTGCGACTTTGCGCGGAACCGAAAAAATAGATCCCCGCCGCCAACATCGGGATAACAAGGCCTGTATTCATGAACCAGAACCAGAAGAAATTCTTATCACCCTTGTCCCATCCGAGGTGCCACGCGAAGAATTTACTTGTCTCGTTCGCGCTGCCCGCCATCGACCACAGTATTTCCGGCACGGCGACGACCGCGACGCCGATAGCGAACAGCGTCCAAGTCAGCCACCTCTCCGGCTTGAGAATAAAGACGAAAACGCCGATGACGAAAAGAACCGCAAGACTGTGAAGATGGATCAGCGGAAGCAGGCCGGTGAGCACGCCGATGAGAAGGGGAGAGAGAGCGAAGGAGCGAAGGGGAGACGGGGAGAAGGGGGGACGGGGAGACGCGGAGGCTCCTGTCTCTTGTCTCCCAGTCCCCCGGTCTCCGTGTCTCCGCTTCTCCCCCTCTCCCCTTCTCCCTCTCTCCCCTTCACCCTCTCTCCCCGTCTCCTCGTGCTCTGTCGCAAAGATACTCCACAGATATCCGAGAACGATCAACGTCAACGGCATACCGAGCAACAAGCTTCGCTGCGTAATAAAAAGAACGACCATCGAATTTCCCCAGCGGAAGGGATCGCCGATCGTGTAGTCCCTTGGCATATGCGCAAGAAAATCAAAAAAGCTTTTTGACTGCGCCCAGTAATCGCCGAAGAACCAAAGAAAGCCGAGGCCGCCGGTGAAAAAAAGAAGCGGCGCTGCTAAGCGAGACGCGAGCCGATCGCCGGTCAGCTTCAGGACAAATCGTTCGAGTATCACAAGGAGAGCAAACGCCCACGAAACGTTCTGCACGAACATCGCGTCGCGAACTTCAGCTCCGAGCTTTACAAAGCATGCCGTCAGAAAATCGGCGATGAATGGATACGAAAATCGCGCACCGCCGAACGAAGGATTCTCCGGGGGAAAATTGTTGCCGTCCGTAAAGCCGGCGATCGCTCCGAGATGAAACGGCAGGTCGCCAAGATTCTGCGATCCGCCGGTGAAGATGCCGGCCGCCGATTCGAGCATCGCGCGGTCGAAGAAGAAAAAGAACAAAAGGAAAAACGAAGCGTAGTAACCGAATCGCAAAAACTTGCGTGCGTTCGCTCCCTGAAGCTTGCCCTTTGCGCTCGACCAGTCGTGTGCTAACCGTCGCCGATAACGATCCCGTAAAAAGAGAAGCAAGGGCAACAACGTGAGTAGCAATGCCGCGATTATCACCGCGAGATTCAGTCCGGCGGTCAGGGCAAGCACGAAACCCGCAGTCCCGAATACGGCGCATCCAATGATGCTTCCCGAAGCGAGTCGCCACATGAACGGTGCGTCGTCGTCGATCGCGTACGAAAACGCAAAACCACCCGCTGTGACGATCGCGATCAAGAAAAGGGAAACGAGCATAGGCAGGCCGAAAGATCTTGCAACTAAATTAACTCAAATCCGTCGGTCATCAAAACTTGCAAAAAAGAAGGTTAAGGCCTTCGTAAAGTTCGAAGACCCGCCTTCGGCGGCAACCAATATTTTTTCTCGCAAATGTTATTCGAAGCCGCTATAATTTTCTGAATTTCCATCAGCGATACAAATACATCGAATACTGGACACGCAACATGAAAAAGCTCGCACTGGTTCTCTCACTCGCATCGATCCTCGTGATCGGTTCCCCCGCACAAGACTCACCGTTTAGTCGGATGGAGATCATCTCGGGTCTCCAGCGGCCTCCGGTAGTGTGGAGGAGCGCGCAGATCAAGGATATTCAGAAATTAGATAACCGATGGGGAATTGTGTACACGTCCGATGCCATGCTGCGGACGCACGATGGTGGAGTGACGTGGGACGAATTGAAACTCGGTCTCGCAAATTACGAAACGATTAGCACGGCAAAGTTCATTGATCAAAGCAATGGCTATGCGATCGTCGCAAGTACCAGAGGCTTCGACTTAGCTCTGCTTCGCACACGTGACGGCGGCGACAGCTGGGAGTGGCAGAAGATCGCCTTTGCCAGCCTACGCGAGTCCGAGGCTGAAACAGGCAGCGGCGAGATCGAGATCGGCGGGGGTGGACGTTTGTTGTTGTCGTTTCCGATAACGACGAGCTCGAACTTCTCCGGTGCCGTTCGATTCGCTTCCGAGGACGACGGTTTGACCTGGGGATTTGTCGAGAGACGCGTCGAGCTTCGTTTGTCCGACGAGGCCGGAGAAAAGCGTTCGGGGGACTGGGTGATCAAAACCCAGGGGACGTGCTCCGGATTCAAAACGGGCTGCGTCCAGGAAACCAAAATTCTCGCTGGCGGTGCTGACATCACGCCGTCGAAGATCGTAGAACTTGCGCGAATCGATAAAGAAAAAGCGAGTGCGGCGGCGGTACCGATGTTCGCACTTCCGCCGGGCGGCTCGACGCGGATCAGCCTCAATCGCGGGTTCGATAAGTGTGTGGCGGGAAGCGTCGCGCAAATGCAGCTTTGGTGGGACAACTCGCCGCACTACGACAGCAATATTTACATGAGCGGTCGCAACCGAGCTTGTCCGACTCAGCCGTTCAATGGCAACCCGGCGTGGATCGATCAGGTTTCGGCGCAGGGCTGGGGATTGATCCCGACGGTCGTCGGCTACCAATCGCCTTGCACCACTTCGACGACGACGGCGAAACTGAGCTACGACGTTGCCGTTGCCGAACAACAGGGACGCGGCGAAGCAGACATCGCAGTCACGGACGCAAACAACATCGGGCTGACGGTGGGCAGCGTCCTTTACTACGACATGGAGCGTTACGATCCGCCCAATCCCGATACGCTCGGCTGCCGCGCCGCGACTGTTGCGTTCCTCAAGGGCTGGACCGAAAGGATACATGAGCTAGGATACGTCTCCGGCACCTACGGATCGCCAAAAAATGCGCAAGAGGATTGGCAAAATCTTCCAGTCGCGAGCCGCATGGACGCGATATGGATGGCCCGCTGGGACAACGTCATGTCGGTCTGGAATTACGTGAGCTTTCCGACATTTCCGACCAATGTCTGGAACAATCATCAACGGATCAAGCAATGGCAGGCACCGCACAATGAAACCTGGGGCGGCGTGACATTTAATATCGACGGAAACATTTCCGACGGCCCGGTCGCGGGAATCGCCGTCGCAAAAAACCGCACCGCTGATTTCGATGGCGATCGCCGAACGGACATCAGCGTCTTTCGCCCCGATAACGGCGTCTGGTACATCCAGAAGAGCAACGGATCGGGCTACATAATCACGCAGTTCGGCTTGGCGACAGACATTCCAACGCCTGCGGACTTTGACGGAGACGGGAAAACGGATCAGGCGGTCTTCCGACCGTCCGATGGAACGTGGCATACGCTGACGAAGGCCGGCGTCTATACGGCGCGACAGTTCGGGACAATGGGTGACATACCGGCGGCTGCTGATTTCAATGGCGACGGAAAAGCGGATCTCGCGGTGTTCCGTCCATCGACGGGTGTCTGGTACATCTCCAACAGCGACAGCCTCGGTACATATACGATCAGGCAGTTCGGTATCAGCGAAGATAAGCCCGTTCAGGCTGACTATGACGGCGATGGCAAAACCGATATTGCCGTCTGGCGTCCTTCGTCAGGTGCGTGGTACGTGTTGAGAAGTTCGGATGATGGATTCGTCGCCGTCGCGTTTGGAATTTCGACCGATCGTCCGGCCCAAGGTGATTACGACGGCGACGGGAAAACCGATTTCGCGGTCCTTCGAGATGGTACGTGGTACTTGCTGCAAACGACCGGCGGTTTTAGCCAGTTCAATTTTGGTCTCGCCGCCGATCTTCCGGTGACCGGTGATTTCGATGGCGACGGAAAGGACGATGCGGCGGTATTTCGACCGTCGAGCGGCGTCTGGTATCTGCTGCAAAGTCAGAATGGATTCTTCGCACAGCAGTTCGGGGTCGGTGGTGACAAGCCCCTACCGAACGCGTATCTTCCGCAAATGTAGGACGGGCTGTTAGCCCGCCCTGCTCGTAGCCTGCTAGACTGTCAATTGCGGCGGACTAACAGTCCGCCCTACTTTTGACCTTATGCTACAAGCTGGAATCGTCGGACTTCCGAATGTCGGAAAATCCACTCTCTTTAACGCTCTGACCGCGCAGGAAGCCGCGCTCGCCGCAAACTATCCGTTTGCGACAATCGAGCCGAATGTCGGCGTCGTGCCCGTACCGGATGACCGGTTGCCGGTTCTCGAAAAGATGAACAAGGCGCAGAAGGTCGTCCCGGCGACGGTCGAGTTCGTCGATATCGCGGGTTTAGTTCGCGGTGCGTCAAAAGGTGAGGGGTTAGGAAATCAATTTCTCGCCAACATCCGCGAGACCCACGCCGTCATCCAGGTCGTCCGATGCTTCGAGGACGAGAACATTATCCACGTCGAGGGATCGGTAAATCCGGTGCGCGATATCGAGACAATTCAGATCGAGCTCGCCCTCGCCGATCTTGCTTCCGCCGAGAAACGTCGGGACAAGGCGATGCGCGGCGCAAAATCCGGCGATAAAGACGCGAAGAAAGAGATCGAGCTGCTCGATAAGATTCAGCCGGTACTTGAAGAGGGCCGGCCCGCTCGAGCTGCCGATCTGACCGACGACGAACGCTCGATGGTCCGGAGTTGGTTCTTCATTTCGACAAAGCCGACGATCTACGCCGCGAATGTCGATGAAGCGTCGCTCGCCGATCCGGATGCGAATCCGCACGTCCAAGCGGTGAAGAAACACGCGGCATCGGAGAACGCCGATGTCGTCGTCATCTGTGCAAAGCTCGAAGCCGATCTTGTCGCGCTCGAAGAATCCGAACGCGCCGAATATCTCGAAGGCCACGGCGTGACATCGTCCGGCGTCGATAAGCTGATCAAAGCCGCGTATCACATGCTCGGGTTGATGTCGTTTCTAACCGCGGGTGAAAAGGAAGTTCGGGCGTGGACGATTCCGATGGGTACAAAAGCTCCGCAGGCCGCCGGTGAAATTCACACCGACATCGAACGCGGATTCATTCGCGCCGAGATCGTTTCGTACGACGATCTCACCGGTTCGGGTTCGATGAACGCGGCAAAGGAAAAAGGCCTTGTCCGGCTCGAGGGTAAAGAATATGTCATGAAGGAAGGCGATATAGTAAATTTCAGGTTTAATGTTTGAGTAATAGGTCACGCAGAGACGCACGGAAGAAAGACGCGAAGATGAAAGGAATAAGAGACCTGCCGTTTCTCCCTTGCGACTTTGCGTGAAAATAAGCCGTTCCAATATTCGCTCAAAATCGTTATGTTTAAGACCGCAATATTCATTCTCGTTCTACTCGGCTTTCTGACCACGGCCCATTCTCAATCTCCGAGACGCGTAACGCTTCGCGGCAAGGTCGTATGTTCGGTCTGCTGGTTCGAGGCGCCGGATCGAAAGAAGACGCCTTACGGAAATGCCGCCGATATCAAGTGCGCGGTTGATTGTTCGGAGATGGGTAATCCTCAAGCGCTCGCCGTCGAAGACGAGAAAGGCTTCACGCTATACACACTCGAGAAAGGCTCTTACAAAACAAACGGGAAAGATTTTCTCGATCTCGTACCGAATGCTGTCGAGGTCGAAGGCGTCATGCGGATCGAAAAGGACAAACTCTTTCTAAAAGTAAACTCACTCAAGGTTCTGGATGCTCCGCTCGCGAAGCCCGTTCCTGTTTCCGACGCCGCCGTCTTCGCGCTAAAAGATCTCACCGGTGCGGATCAGTCGCTCGCGAATTATCGCGGCCGTGTCGTTGTCCTGAACTTTTGGGCGACTTGGTGCGAGCCATGCAAAAAAGAAATGCCGGATCTTTCATCGATCCAAAAGGATTACGCGGCTCTCGGGGTTCAGGTCATCGGTGCGGCAGGCGACGCCGCGACTGATTCGGCGAAGGTCCTGAAATTCATTCGTGAATTTAAGGTCAATTTTC
>JBDTSA010000014.1:0-11790 GCA_039931335.1 Acidobacteriota bacterium | reverse complement strand
GCTCAGGACGGGCCCGATCATGTCGACGCGCATCGTTCGCCGGCATTTGTCATCTCCGCTTACAACCGGCGCGGAGCTCTCGCCCACGAATTTCATAACACCGTGAGTTTGATCCGCACGCTGGAATTATGTCTCGGTCTGCCGCCGATGAACTTTCTCGACGCCAACGCTACGCCGATCGACATCTTTGCCGCGACGGCCGATCTAACGCCTTACGACGCGATCCTGCCAACCGTCGCTTTTGACAATTTATACCCGCCCGCGGAGCCTACGAGTACGATGGCCGGCTTTATGGAATTGACCGAGACGCAAAACTTCGATCACGCGGATATGGCAGATCCGCGGCAGTTGAACAGGATCATATGGTTTTCGGTCCGAGGCGAAACTCCGATGCCGGAAATCGCACGCTTGCCCGCATTCGAGCTGATGATCAGCGGAGTAAAACCCGGCGGAGATCCGGAAGACGCGGACGAAGACGACTAAGGCCGAACAAGCGCATTCAGAACGAATGACTGGAGCAAACTGATCAGGATCAGCACGATCATCGCCGAGAGATCGAAGACGCCGATCGGCGGAATCAGTTTTTGTACCGGGAGCATTATCGGATTGGTCACACGCATGACAAACGCGAGAAACGTGTTCCGGGTAAATACAAACCATGACGATACGAAACGGATAAAAATAAAAAGGACCAAAACGCTGAGCAGTCCGTAAAGTACAAATCCGATGAACATCTTCGGATTACCGGTCGTGACACCCGCGGTTAGGCCGTCGATGACAAAGAACGCGTTCCCGATTATCTGACTCGCGAAGTACGTTAATACCAGCGCAATGAAGATCGTGACGAGCGGTGCGAGCCGGCTGTCGACGCGAAAGTTCGCAAGAAAACGTGCCGCCGGATACACAAAGCGCTCCGTCATCTTTCGTATCTTAAATCCGAAACGGCCAACCGCACCGAACGGGTTTGGATCGGCGTAGTTAAAGATCATCCGCAGTACCATAAACATCAGAAATATCAGGAATGCGCCCCAGAGAATCAGCGCGACGATCGGATAGACATTTAAAGAAAGCATAGAAACTAATTGCCCCTTTCACCAAAAATTGCAGTGCCTACGCGTACGACCGTCGCACCTTCTTCGATCGCGATCTCGAAATCGTGGCTCATACCCATCGATAACTCCCCGATGCCATTAGCAAAGAAGCCTTGCGTTTTCAGATCGTCCCGCATATCTCGAAGGCGCCGAAAAAAGGGGCGTGCGTCTTCGGCATTATCAAAGAATGGCGGCAGGACCATCAACCCGTCGAACCTCAATCGTCGACAAACCCGCAGGTAAGATAGAAGCCCTGGCAGGTCTTGTTCGGAAACACCGGATTTCGTTTCTTCGCCGGCGAGATCGACTTGGACAAATACCGGGAGCGACGTCCGGTTTTCTTCCACGCAAATACGCTCGAGCCGCGTCGCGAGGTCAAGTGAATCAACCGATTGAATGACATCGAAAAGCTGAACGGCCTTTCGCGCCTTGTTCGATTGCAGATGTCCGATCAGATGCCATTCCGCGTCCTCGCGCCCGATCTCGGAGATCTTCGGTTCGGCTTCCTGAACCTTGTTCTCGCCAAAAACAGTTGCGCCGGCTGTGATCGTGTCGATCAGGACGGCTGTCGGATGCGTCTTGCTGACCGCGACGAGCTTTATCTCGTTCGCGTCACGGCCCGCCCGCGCCGCGGTTTCGCGGATCTTGCTTCGCACACGTTCAAGGTTCGCGCTCAGATTGCCCTGCACAGCCTCGACTATAGCAAACGCCGGTAGCATTCTTGAATTTCGCGGGCCTAATTAGTATTCTCAATGTTTGCTCGTGCGGACGTGGCGGAACTGGTAGACGCGCAGGTCTCAGAAGCCTGTTGCCGCGAGGCAGTGGAAGTTCGATTCTTCTCGTCCGCACCAAGATTACGAAGGCTCGCTCATAAGCAAGGACGATAGACTCAGGGTTGGATCACGTCGTCTTTGCTTACGAACGAGCTTTTGCATGTTTTGCATTGGTATAGCCTTCGGGTAAAACTCACTTAATGCGTGAAGAGTTCATCAAGGCGATCAAGACGCGTCAGAATGCTTTCAACTTGCATCTACCTGGCGATACTATTACTCGCCTCGCTGACTACTACGAGCTCGTTCAACTTCACAACGTTCTCCTTCACCTCGTCGGTCCGTGCACGCCGACAGAGTTCGCAACACGACACATCCTGGAATCGCTGACGATGCTTGAATGTATCCCGCCTGGCTCGCGGTTTGCCGATGTCGGGGCCGGGGCAGGTTTGCCTTCGATCCCAGGTCTTATCGTGCGCAAAGATCTCTACGGACTACTGATCGAGTCGAAGGAAAAGAAGACAAAGTTTCTGGAGACGGCCGTCAAACAATTGGGAATTGCCAGACGTGCAAAGATCAGTAATCTCCAGTTCGAAGAGGTTGATCCAGCGAATGTTTCGTACGTATGTTGTCGCGCTCTGGACAAGTTCCAACAAAAACTCCCTCGGCTATTGAAATGGGCGGACCAGAAAGGGCTGTTGTTGTTTGGCGGAAATAATCTTCGGGCCGCGCTCGAGACGCATAAGGTCAGCTTCAAGGAGAAGCTCATGCCGTTGTCCGAGCAGCGATATCTTTTTATCGTCGATCCTCCAAAGCAAGTCCGCAAATCAAACTAAGCTAGTATCCTCTCTTCTCTTTCGCGATCCACTCGTCCACATTCTTCTCGAGTACGCCGAGCGGTACTGCGCCGCTTAATAGCACAACGTCATGAAACGCCTTCAGGTCGAACTTGTCGCCGAGCGCGGCCCGCGATCTTGCCCGCAGGTCTTTGATCTTCAGTTCACCGATCTTGTATGCCAACGCCTGGCCGGGATCCGAGATATAGCGGTCGATCTCATTCACAATGTCCTGATCGGTCTTAGCTGCATTCGCTTTGAAATAGTCGATCGCTTTTTGCCGGTCCCATTTGTAGTAGTGCATTCCGGTGTCGACGACGAGCCGGACGGCGCGCCACATCTCGTAAGTCAGTTGTCCGAATTTATCGTACGGATCCGAATATAACCCCATCTCGTCACCCAGCGATTCGGCATACAGTCCCCAACCTTCGATAAACGCGGTATAGCCACCATACTTTCGAAAGTTCGGCATCTCACCCATCTCCTGCTGCAGCGCCAGTTGGAGATGGTGTCCGGGCACGGACTCATGGATCGAGAGCGCCATCATCTCCCACTTCGGCCTGGTCTCCGGTTTGTACAAGTTTACGTAGTAATAGCCAGGCCGGGATCCATCTGCCGCGGGCTGATTGTAGTAAGCAGTCGTCGTATCAGGAGCTATCTTGTCGGGAATTGGAATAACGCCGTACGGAGTGCGCGGAAAAGTTCGAAAGACTTTCGTAGTTTCCGGATCAATGCGTTTTGCGATCGCACGGTATGCGGTGAGAAGTTCTTCAGGCGTTTTGTAAAAGAATTTCGGATCGGATCGAAGATAGGCAAAAAACTCCAGCAGCGTTCCGTTGAAGCCGACCTGCGTTTTGATCTTTTCCATCTCCGTGCGGATTCGCGCAACTTCTGACAATCCCTTTTCGTGGATCTGGGCCGGCGTGAGATTTGTCGTCGTGTAATCGCGCGCGAGAAACTCGTAGATCTTGTCGCCGCCCTTCATCTGCCAGATACCGGCCTCCGGATAGCTGGCAGGCAAGTACTCGTTCTCGAAATACAGCTTCAGCTTTCTGAATGAGGGCACGACATTTTTTTCGATCGCAGCTTTCGCTGCACTGCGCAGACGAACCTGTTCGGAGTCGGAGATCTCCTTAGGAAACTTTTTGAACGGAGAGTAAAACGAACTCAACTCGCTGCTGGCGACTATCTGCTTATCCAATTGATTCGGTACCCGGATCAGGACCTGCTTTGACCAGATCATGCCGTTCGCCTTGCCCTCGCGCAAGAGCGCGAGCGTTTGATCCATGTAAACCGGAAAGGCATTCAACCGCGCGATCCAGTCTTCGTAATCTTTTACGGTTTCGAAATTAAGCTGATCGGCGAGCTCATCTGCGGTCTGAATGCCGCCGCGCTGGCTTATCGGAAGTAAATATAGACGCGTCTTGTAATTTTCTATCGCCGATTCAAAGCTGTCGAGGAACAGATCGTAGTTCACCCGTTCGCCAGCGGACAGCTTCGTGTGGTCGATCAGTTTGAGCTCTGCAAGTGTCTCGATGCGATGTCGGTTGCGAGCGCCGAAAGCCTCCGGTCGTTGGTCTTCCCAACGTGCGTTATAGCGCTTATCGCCAAGAAAAGATGCGAACGTCGGGTACGCTTCAAGCGTCCACTGCCATTCGCGCTCAAAGAGCGCGTGAAGTTTTTCGGTCTCGTTCTTTTGGCCCTGAATACTAAGAACAAGGCAGCCTAAAACTAACAGACAGGCGGCGAGAGCTTTCATAATTTTGATGTCCTCCGGGTGTTTGCCCGCTAAGGATATCAGAGTATGAAGACCTTAAATATATCCGTTGCTTTGCTATCAGCTTCACCGTGCCAACTGAACTGCAACTACTTGCTGACAGCGATCTGATTCTTTAATTGAGTAAGGTCTCCGTGGAGCCCATCGAGCATAGCCGTGAGGATCGCTCGCTTACGAGCCATATCATCCGTGTACCCTTTTTCAGCGTTATACTTGGCGGCTAACTCCATCAACTTTCGCTCGTTTCGTGTCCAATCACCTCTTACGGCGGCAACTGCGAGAGCCTCTCGTATGATCATCTGACTCTCGCTCAAAAGATCGAGATTGAATTGATTTGTAAATCGAGAATGGTCGAGCAGTCCTTCGGAAAATAGTTCGGTCAGCCTATACGTGCTATTCAACTTCTTACTAAGTACTCTTTCCGGTTGAGCTATGTCCACAGGATCGAATTCCATACCCGCCGTCAATCGGTAGCCCGTTTCCATCTCCGCAACATATTCAACAAGCTTGACGAAGGCGTCGTATGTCCGCTGGTCCACAAACTCCAGGCCGGATGGTGGGACGTTGCTGACGCCGCTCGTGTCGCGACCGGAGTTTATCGAGATCCCGTTACTCAGATCGAACTGGTCGAACGAGCGCCGCTTTACCGCCGGTTTCGGCGTCGGTGCCGGATCGGGCGTAGCGGGCGGTGTCGTTTGCGAAAATGCGGAAGCGCTCAGCGCGATGACCAGAGATAGGATGGAAGGAAAGTATCGGATCATAATATTTATTTCGACCGTGCTCTTACGCCGCGGGACCCGGCGAATTTCTTTAGACTATCCCGTCGCTTCGACGAGTTGTTTGATCAACTCTCGTGAGTCGTCAGAAAGCGGCCCGGTAAGCGTGTCGATTCGAAACTCGACCCTTTTCGCATTTCCGATCTTTCTTAACTGGGTCCACGTGACGCGGTAGTACATGACTTCTTCAGCGCCAATAAGCCCGCGGCTTTGATAACCGAACGGAACACCCAACGACATTGGCTGCTTGTCGGCCAAAACGGTCAGCTTGGACTTTCCTTTAGAGAATCTGTAAGCGGAAGAAATTGCCCTAAATCCGATCAGGTAAGACTTACCGCGAGGCCCCATGTTCCGCGTCGGGGCAACCAGCATCGTCCTACACTCGAGTTTTTCCTTACCCGACGGCGAAGTGAAATCGATCAGCGAGGCCGAAGTATAGACTCCAGTAAATCTGCCGTTTGGGTCGGAGTACGTTAAAAGCCCGTAAGGCTCTTTAGAGGACTGCGCGAAAACATTAACCCACGCGTCCATCTGTGTTCTTTGGGAAACGACCGAGGCTCCCTTGGCCGGCGCATACTGGCCTGACGGACGTCGAGTATCAGAATGAAATTCACCGACGCCGACGGGTGTCGGATGACTGATCCGATGTGCAATTTCAAGTGCGGTTTGAGTTCGCGTTTTCTCGGCCCTGACTTGCCACGGAGTTTTTATAGCTGCTCCGGACCAAACGCCGCGCTTCTCTCTTTTCGCGAGGGCTTCATTCGCCTCATATTCTGCAGCTTCGTCTTGAGATTGGCCCGACGTGTCTTTCGGTTCGTGCCATGCCGCTCCATCGCGGATCATCTGCAGGCTCAGATCGACGCCGTCGATCGTGACCCAGCCGATCGCTTTTCCCGAAACTATGCGTTGCGTCTTGAGCTCAACAACCTTTCCCCGCGCAAGATTCGCGAGGTGAGCCTTCGTTGAGCTAAACAAAGGTTGGCCTTGCTCTGGCACCTCGACGTATTGAAGCTGGGCCGCGACTCGACCAGCGCTCGTTTCGAGCACGATCGTTCGACCATCCAACACCTCAGCAACCGTCCCTGTAAGACTTGCCTGCGCCCCGATAGAGATTGCGCAAATACCAACGATAAAGATCAGGAAGGATAACTTTCTCATCATACGAGGGTCATGATCAGGAGAAGGCTCTACATCTACGCTCGGGATTCGAGATCGTATTCGCGGAGGCGCCGATAAAGCGTCGATGGCGAGATCCCCAACAACTCAGCGGTCTTTCCACGATGCCACCCGGTCTTTTCAAGGGCGGTCAGTATCTGGTGCCGTTCGACGTCACGAAGGTTGGTCGGTGTGACGTTATTAAACGACGCTACGCCGCCGTTGCCGTTCGCGTTATAGCTGACAGAGACGTTCGCTTTCTCGCTTCGATACACGACCTCAGGCGGTAATTCTCTAACCGTGACGCGGCCGTTATCGGCAAGAAGCGCGGCGCGCTCAAGGCAATTGCGCAACTGGCGGACATTGCCGGTCCACGTGTAAGCCGTCAGTGCCTCGATAACCGGCGGTGTAAGCTCTGGCGGATTTACGCCTCCAACTTTCGCAAGGATATGCCTCGCGAGCGGGACGATGTCTTCGCGTCGTTCGCGAAGCGGTGGGATATTAACTTCAAAGCTGTTGATGCGGTACATCAGATCGGGCCTGAAGACTCCATCGCCCATGGCCTGTTTCGAATCGCGGTTGGTCGCGCTCACGAGCCTCACATCGACCTCAACTTTTTTGACTCCACCGACACGGAAAAACGAACGCGTTTCGAGCGCCCGGAGAAGCTTTGATTGGATCTGCGGCGGCATTTCCATGATCTCGTCGAGAAAGAGAGTTCCTCCATCGGCGAGTTCGAACAGCCCGAGCTTGCGGCTTCTTGCACCCGAGAACGCTCCTGCCTCGTGCCCGAACAATTCGGATTCAAGCAGTGTGTCCTGCAACGCAGCGCAGTTGAGATCGATGAACGGTTTTTCGCTGCGCGGGCTGAGGCGATGGATCGCTTGTGCGACGAGCTCTTTTCCGGTTCCCGATTCACCCGTGATGAGGACCGATGTATCTGAAGGCGAAACGCGCCGAACGAGACGCAGCACTTCCTTCATCTGCGGAGACTCAGCGACGATCTCTGGAAGATTGTTTCGTCCGCGTGCGATCTGAGCGCGAAGGCGAGTGTTATCGACCTTGAGCTGGTGTTTTTCGGCCGCCTGATCGACGAGCGCCGAGAGCTCGGCGATCCGGTACGGCTTGGTCAGATAGTCGTAGGCACCGAGCTTCATGGACTCGATCGCCGTTTCGACCGTTCCCTGCCCGGTCAGCATGATGGTCTCAGGTGGATTGGCGCTCTTTTCACACACGCGCCGCAGCAATCCCATGCCGTCGAGGCGGGGCATGTTTATATCGCAAAGAAGGACATCGAAATCTTGAGTCTCGAGAATCTCCCACGCCGCTTCGCCGTCCGAAGCGGTTTCGACGACGTGTCCTTGCCGTGTCATTTCCTTTTGAACGACGAGCCGAAGATTCTTTTCGTCGTCAACTACGAGTAGCTTTGCCATAAATTTATGAGCGGGAACCTGTCTATCTGACTTTTCCGGTGATTGGAAGGAAGATCGTAAATGTCGAACCTTTCCCGACATTCGAGCGAACACTGAGCCGTCCGCCGTGATCGGTGATGATCCCATAACAAACTGCGAGGCCGAGACCGGTTCCCTTGCCGACTTCTTTTGTTGTAAAGAACGGTTCGAACACCTTCGACATGTCCTCGCTGGGAATTCCGACACCGGTGTCTTCGACCTCGATGGCGAGCCGTCGCGACTCGGCGAACGCTCTGAAAGTAAGCTTGCCGCCATCGGGCATCGCATCGATGGCATTCGTCGCGAGTGCGATCACGGCTTGCTGGAGCTGGCCGCCGTCGGCATTTATCATCGGCAGGTCGGCGGCGACCTCGATCTGAATATCGACAAAGCCTCCGCGCTTTTGGTGGGAGATAAGATTTGCCGAAGATCGAATTATCTCGCCGATGTCTAACGGATGACGGTCGCCTGTACGGAGACGGCTGAAATCGAGCAGCCCGGTCGTGATCGATTTACACCGGAACGCTTCACTCTTGATCAACCCGAGATACTCGTTGAGATCCTCGATGGCATCCGAGCCGTCAAAGACACCTTCTTCCACTCGTTGTTCGAGAGCTTCCGCGCATGCCGATATCGTCGCCAGCGGATTATTGATCTCGTGAACTACGCCGGCGGCCAAACGGCCGACCGCCGCAAGCTTTTCGGCGCGGCCGACGGCATGGATCGCTTCGACGCGGACGGTAATATCTTCGCCAACCGTGATGACGTGACTTATTTCGCCGGTTTCGGGATCCTGCATTGGAATCTTGCTGACCATCCAGTGCTTTGTCGATCCGTCCTCGCCGGCGGTCTGCTGTTCTATGCGTTCGATCCGCCCGGTCGTAAACGCACGTTCAAACTCTTCGCGCACCCGGCCTTCCGGATATCTCGCGAGAACGCTGAAGACGTTTCGGCCAAGAGCTGCGTCGCGGGGTATTCCCTGCGTACCGATCTCGCGATGGCGGTTCCAGGTGACGATCCGGTAGTCGCGGTCGACGACGTAAAGCGATACGGGCAGTGCGTCGAGCACCGCCTCGGTAAATCGTCGATGTTCTTCACGCGCTCGGCTTATCGAGCTATTAATAGCGGCTTCGTAGTGAGCTGAAAGATTGATGCTCATCGCGGCCATCTGCGTCGCTGCCTCGATAACTTTTATCTTCGAATCGCTGAGATCCTGTTTACGGGAGAACGCGACGACGAGTGCTCCCCTGATCTGGCCATTTATGTGGATCGGAGAAACATACTCAAGCCGGTGGCCGGCGCCGCTCAATAAGAACTCGTCGGGATTTTCTTCACGATGGCCAACCTGCGGCGGCAGAAGTTCGAGCCATTTTTCGAATCTCGAACGATCGAGAAAGTTGCTGTCCATTTCGCCGCGCCGGTCGAAAGCACAACTGATGACGCCGATGTTCTCAAGCTCAGCGACCAACGCACAGACTTCGGCGGCGGCGGCGTGCTGGATCGCGCTCGAGACCCGGCTCGCTACTTTTTTTGGATGGACCGTGAAAAGCAAGCTTCTTCCGAGATCGGAAATGAACTTAAGCTCGGCAGATGCATCTGGGGCATCGCCAAGCTGAAAAGACAGCTTGGCTTGTTTTTTTACCGCCGAAGGAACTGGCATGCTGTAAACCTGCGGAGAGTTTGGGGATCGCAATCGGAAAGACTAATGGTGAGACAGGAATTAGACGTTCAAAACCTCACGTCAATTAAAAAGCTTTTTAAACATTTTGTCAACGAGTTTAGCGCTCAGGCAAAGGGTTGACTGAGCGGCGAAATCACGCAAGAATCAAGCTATTAGCGATGTTCAAGGGGGCGAGTTCCATGATTAGAAGGATGTTGGCCGGCGGTCTTTTTTTGCTTGGCCTATCTCTGTGTGCGACCGGCCAGCAGGTGGTGGACAAGACGGTTGCGTCTGTCAGGGACGGGGCGCGGACCGAATTGATCACATTCTCGGACTTGAAATGGCAGTTGGCCCTGCAGCCGGGTGTGGTCATCAACCCGCCTTCATCCGAAGACCTGAATCGAGCGCTGCGACTGCTGATCGATCAACGCCTGTTCGCCCTCGAAGCGGAAAGGCTTCCCCGCGACGCACCTACAAAGGCGGAAATAAACGCGAAGATCAACGAGATCGTATCGTACTTTCCAACGCCGGTTGAATTCGAGCGTCGGTTGAATCTCGTCGGATTCAAGTCGGTGAGCGATCCGAACTTCGAACAGATCGTCGCTCAGAGAATAGCGATCGACAAATATCTCGCCTTCCGATTCAGGTCATTCATCGTGATCACGGCTGACGACGAAGCTCAGTATTACCGCAACGTTTATTTGCCCGAGTTTCGGCGACGCAATGCCGGGGTCATCGTTCCGTCGCTCGATAGCAAGCGAGCGGAGATCGTCGAAGCTCTCACCGAAGAGCGGGTCGGTCAGCAGATCGAGGCATTTCTCGATGAAGCGAAGCGACGCGCCGAGATCGTAATCCTAAGCCCTGTTTAGACTTCAACAGAAAATTGTAGTTTCGTTGGTAGCTTTTCTATTGTCTCACTGAGAGCTTTGGGATTATCATTGCTCTGCTCCAAACCTCGGCACGAACAAAGCAATGAAGAAGTACGCCCTGTCCGTCGTAATACTCACACTCGCCGTTTTCTTTTTTTTATCTCAGCAGCGCGCATCGTCAAAATCGGAATCCAGATTCGAAACCGTCAGCCGGCCCCAGTCAGCGCGGGCGGTCGCGTTCAGTGTTTCGAAGCCGGTTGGTGATATGGCGACCCCGGGTGTCGGGCTTGGTGCGGACGCAAAGGATCTGAGCGTCCGAGAGGTCGGTGCCAACGATACCGTTTTTAGTCGAGTGACAAACGGGCACGACACTGATCGCTCACTAGCAGAATTTGGCGACACTCCGATGCCGCCACCCCTGCTGTCATTCCCGGGCCTTTCAAATATCGACAACGCGTTCATTTATTCCTTGCTGATCATTCCGCCGGATATGAACGGTGACGTCGGCCCAAAGCATTATGTCCAGATCGTGAACTCGCTATTCCGTGTTTTCGATAAGAACGGACAGCCCATGTCACAGCCGCTAAAGATCAGCAGCCTTTTCGCATCGCTCGGCACGGCGTGTTCGACCCGTAACGATGGGCTAGCTGTTGTTCTCTACGATCCGCTTGCGGACCGATGGATCATCAGCCAGACGTGCACTGCGTTCCCGCCATTCAGGGAAATGGTCGCGATCTCGAAGACCGGCGATCCGCTTGGCCAGTACTACGCCTACGAGTTCGTCATGCCAAACGTGAAGCTGAACGACTTTCCGAAGTTCGGCGTTTGGCCTGACGCCTACTACATGTCGACGGATGAATTCCTCGGTGCGGATTATGTCGGGGCCGGTGCGTTTGCGTTCGATCGTGCGAAGCTGCTCGCAGGAGATCCCGGCGCGGTCTACATCTACTTTAATTTGCAGGTCCCCGTGGGCCCGCGTCAAAAGGGATTACTGCCCGCTGACATGGACGGGCTAAGACCGCCGCCGCCGGGCGCGCCGAACGTATTTGCGAGTTACACCGCCACTGAATATGGGGACGCTCAGGACGCGCTGAAGCTCTACAATTTTCACGTTGACTTTGGCGATCCCCTGAGCTCGACGTTTACGGAGCGGCGGGAGAGTCCGCTCGCGGTCGCTGCATTCGACCCGACGAGTCCCGAAGGCCGTGCCGACATCGCGCAACCCGCGCCCGGCGAGAAGCTCGATTCGCAGAGTGACCGTCTCAACTTCCGTCTTGCTTATCGAAATTTTGGGACGCACGAATCGCTCGTCGTGAATCAAACGGTTCGAACGAGTCTGTCCGATCCGTACCGTGCCGGTGTTCGTGTTTATGAGCTCCGCAAAACGAGTTCGAATTACGCCGTC
>JBDTSA010000013.1:0-11977 GCA_039931335.1 Acidobacteriota bacterium | reverse complement strand
CAGCGAATCGATAACGCGCGCGACGTAGTCAACGTGGGAATTCGAACTGACGATCTTTGCGATCTTCATCTTAAACGCCGATCTTCGGGATGAAATACAGGAGCCACCAAAGAAATACCTGAACCGCAAGTACGACCAAACTCAAGCCGGCACAAAAGACGAATCGGTGCGGTTCATGTTTATGTTTTTGCCGCGCGCGAACGTAACCGAATCCGCTAACGCCCAGCGCGATCGGAATAAACACGATACCAAGATACGGCACCAATGAATAAACGATGCATGCGCGTGCGGTGTCTGCAGTAGGGTTCTGGTCACTGATTGCCGGTGTCTCGAGGTCCATCTAGCGCTTTCTCTGCTTGCTCGCGTCCTTGCGGGCGACGCTGAAATCTAGTTTTTCACGAGTCGTTAATTCCTGCAAAGCCCGGAAGAAAACTTCACGATCTCGTGTCGAGATAACCGCCGCGTGATCGGCCGTTTCGAGTGCGTACGGATATCCGAGACCTACGACACACTCTGCTCGCACGATGTCGATGACCTCATCGAGAGATCCGCTTTCGTAGATCCACGCCGGGATATCCAGACGCGCCGGAGCCGAGTCGGCGGTTGTTTGAAGATATGCAAACCCGACGCTCGATCGGCCCGTCGACGGATCTAGAAAGCCTTCGAGACCGCGGCGCGTCGAATAACAAAAACATGTGCGATCACCCCACCCGTTCAGCACTCGCGAACCATCCGCCCGCTTTCCGCGAATAATTGAAGCGTCGAAGACAGCGGATGCGGATCTGCTATCGTCGCCGACGAAAGTCTCGATCATCGAAAGAATGTCGCGCGAGAAGCTGCGGTCAACATAACCGACAAGCGGAACCCGGGTCTCCTTTGAAAGTTCCACGAGTGTTACAGTCGCATCGAGAAACTTCTTTTGCAGGCCCTTCTGCGAAAAAGGCACGAGCAGTGGATTGTCGAAAAATGCGAGCGGCATTCTCTCGCCGCGCAGCTGCCAGCCGGATTTCTTTCGCAGAAATTCGCCGAGACGCTCAACCTCACCGAGATACCGAGCGGCTTCGACACGGATGTCGGGATTCATCGGCTCCTCCCATTCCGCAAGCAGATCGGCCGGCGTCAGCAGCTCAAACCTCGCATTCTTTTCGTAAGCGGAATCGCCGTCGTGAGGGTTTTCAAACCAACCGATCTGCACCGCGGCGATCGGGACCAGCGTTTCCTTTCCGGTGTAGATCTGGCTGCCGTCGGCGGCGAACGTCACGCGCCGATCCAAGATCTCCGCGGCCCACACACGCGCGTGTTCGTGATTCTGCCAGGTTTTCTCAAATCTCATCTTGAACGATCTTCCCGCGATCTCAGGTGACGGTATTGCGGCAGCAATACGATCACCGTCTATCAGCGCACTTTCAATTTCCGCCATCGGCGTTTTTTCAAGGCGCGCCAAACCTTCGAGATAGACCTCGACATCAGATGTATATTCCGAGATGAACTGTCGAAATTCTCCGCTCTTTTTTTCGAGCTCTTCGTTTAGTGTTTGACGGAAAAGCATGCGGGTGACAAATCAATTTATGACGGATCGTGCAGAAAGGCTATCGAACACGGCTTGTCCGGCGTTTGAGAAAATCCATCAGGACAAATTGCGTTAGGTTATTGGGATTTGCAAAGTACGCTTTCCCTCGCGTCATCGCGGTCATCTGCTTTACGAAGTCGACCAGGTAGTGATCGCTGCCGAGCATGAACGTATTGATCATGACTCCTGACTTGCGGCACGCCTGAACTTCCTTGAACGTCTCGGCCATCACGAACGGATCGTTGCCCATCGAATTTTTGTAGAGCAGCCGCTGTTCGCCGGGAATTCGATTTGAGTATTTGCGATAGCTCAGATACGCAGGGCTCGTCGGCTCGATGAACGCGGCGGTTGGTTTGCCGTCCGTGACCATGACGATCTGCTTCATGTCCTTGTTCTGTGCCGTCAAAATTCGGCGGGCGAGTTTCAATCCTTCGGCGGTGTTCGTGTGATATGGGCCGACCTGGGTCGTCGCGAGGCGAGCGAGAGGAAGCTCTTCGGCTCCGTCGTGGAACAGGACGATCTTCAGCGAGTCGCCGGGATACTGCGTCCGAATGAGATGTGCCAGCGCGAGGGCGACCTTTTTCGCGGGCGTGAAACGGTCTTCGCCGTAAAGGATCATCGAGTGTGAACAATCGAGCATGACCACGGTCGCACACGACGAACTGTAATCCTGCTGATGAACATGCAGATCGCGATACTCAAGATTTAGCGGGACCGACAATCCTTCGCGCGTGATCGCCGAGAGGAGCGTGGCAGTTACATCGAGATTGATCGTGTCGCCGAATTCGTATTGTTTCGAGCTGAGCGCCGCCTCAACGCCGGTATCAAGATAATGGGTTTCGTGACGGCCAATTGACGATTTGCCGAGGCTTCCGAGAAGTTTCTGGAGCGTTTTGTATCCGAGAAAATCGAGCCCCTTCTCGGTAACTTCAAACTTGATGTTTCGCGGCATCGGCTCGCCGATCTCACCGTTGCCATTGCCATTCTCCGCATCTTGCCGTTGTTCGGCAGGTATCTCCTTCAAATTCAAATATCCTTCGTCGACGAGGCGCTCGATGAGTTGGTTTATCAACTCTTCAAGCAGCGAGCCGCGAAATTCTCCGCCATTGTCGGCGAGCATCTGCTCGACATCCTGCTTACTTAGCACTTCCTGATCGAGTAACGCCTGGAGGATCGCCTGCCGCAGCGCGTCGAGTGAATCGTCCGACGTATTGCGCTGGCGCGTCCACCAGTAATCTTCGTTGAAGCCCGAGTCGAGCACTTGCTCAGACAGCGCGTCCATCAACGAACCGAGATCCAGCCCGAACACGTCGAAGCCTTTGAATTTGGAATAGCGAATAAACTTCATCGCGAAACTCGAGAAAAAGCGCTTGCCATCTCAAATCTCAAACGCTATATTGAGGATACCCAAGTCGCTCGTTTTTTAACTCTCTCCAAAAACTTAGCACATTCTCTCCTCGAACTAAATTTTTTAGAAGAAGGAGTCTATCTATGAAAAAGTTTTTGGTATCAGCAATGATGTTCCTTGTCGTCGCTGTCGGCTTGCCGTTGTCGATCGAGGCGCACGGCAGTTGTCCGCGTCACCGAAGATACAAGCGGACGACGGCGACCCGTTCGTATCGGAGCACGCCGCGTTATGCAACGGCAGGTTACGCGGCTAATCGGCCGAGCTTTTATCGTCGTCACCGTAACTTGATCAATATGGGTCTCGGTGCCGGCGCCGGTGCACTCATCGGCGGCCTTCTTGGCGGGCGACGCGGTGTCGCGTACGGCTTGATGGGCGGAGCCGGTGCCGGAGCGCTTTACACTTACAAGCTCAACCCGAAGCGACGTTACTATCGCAGCTACTAAGTTCTAACTTTTGCCTATCTCATTAGACCGCGAGTGCATCCGGAAATGCCTCGCGGTCTTCTTTGCGACTTTGCGTCTTTGCGGGAACCGTCTCCGTGAGAAATCTCATCACGTAACCATTAACTGCGGGCGTTCCCGCAAAGACGCAAAGTCGCAAAGAAGAGGAGCTGATAGTAAAGAAACGTCAGCAGTACGTCGCACACCATTTTGCGAAACTCGTAACCGATTTAGTATCCAAAACTGGCGCGTAAAGCGCCTCGATCGCTGTAACTGCTGAAATAATAGTCGTTAGTTTTCTGGCACGTTCATTGCCATTTCCCTCTGCGACGGAACGGAAAGTTTCGACTTGATAAACGTGGGAGAGACTAAGAAATGAAAAAGATCATAACTACATTCATGATGATGGCATTGATGGCAGTCGCGATCCCGATGCTCGCGACGTCAACGGAAGCCCAGACAAGGTATCGAACGCGAAGCACTTACGCGACGACATATGAGAAGCCGAGCTTCTATTCGCGTCACCGTAACCTGATCAACATCGGTATCGGTACCGCAGCCGGCGCACTGCTTGGCGGATTGGTCGGCGGTAAGAAGGGTGCGTTGATCGGAACCGCAGCAGGTGCAGGTGGTTCAGCACTCTACACGTACAAGCTAAAGCCAAAAACGAACCGTTATTACAGAGTCTATCGTTAAGACGACGAGACAGAACGAACCGGGGAGGGGACGAAAGCCGTGGCGAGTCGAAAGACTTGTCACGGCTTTAGCTCTAGAGGATCTGGCTCTTATGAAATGCCTCCGGCTTCAGCCGGAGTTTTAGGTTGTTTAGAAGCTTCGGCTTTAGCCGAACCGTCTTCTTAGTTTTAGCCAAAGCTTAAAAATCTGCTCGGAGTTTTCGGCTAAAGCCAATCGCAAGGCTGGCCCCTATCCTCCGGCTGAAGCCGGAGGCAACTCATGGAGCAAGAAGCAATCAGTTATACCCCTCAACATCCGTGAAGTCTTCGTAAATCATCCCGCGACGATCGCGTTTCGCTTTCGTCGCGGCCTCGTATCCGCCGTCTTCGTTACGGGCGATCTTGTTCTGCGCGTACAAGCCTTCGAGCACAAACTCGCAAGCTGATACGAGCTTCGCCTTTTCTTTCTTACTGAACTCGAGGGGCACGAGTGTCGATTCGATCAGTTGCGGGACGCTGTCGAGCAGTCCGACGCATTCTACGGCCGACGCCGTATCCGACATCAAAAGCTTATTTCCCTCGTCGAACCATTTGATCGTCGGGGCGAAATCGATGCCGAGAAAGAACCCCTCGAAGATCACACCGCACGCGCGTTTGATCAGGTCCTTCGCCAACCTCGTTCCACCGATCTGTTCACCTTCGTACTCTAGCTCCATTTTCCCGGTCATCGCCGGGAGAGCCGCATAGATGTCCGAAATACGGGGAACTATCTCGTTCTCACCCGTGATCAAAGCACGACGCTCGGCATTCGATACCGCGACCTCGAGCGCGGTGATCGAGAACCTCTGCGAGACGCCGCTGCGTTTGTCGACCCGCTGATCGTCGCGCGCCTCGAACGCGATCTGCTCGATCGTCTCGGAAATAAATTCAGGTATCTCGACTGAATAATTCTCTAAGCCTTCGCGTTTTGTCCACGCTTCCTGTTTGGTGATCTCGGAGCTGAGCTGCACATTCGCGGGATAATGCGTCTGCACTTCAGCGCCGATGCGATCCTTGAGCGGAGTGATTATTTTTCCGCGGGCCGTGTAGTCTTCCGGGTTCGCACTGAACACGAGCATGACGTCGAGCGGCAGACGAACCGGGTAACCTTTTATCTGCACGTCGCCCTCTTGCATGATGTTGAAGAGACCGACCTGAATTTTACCGGCAAGATCCGGTAGTTCATTGATCGCAAATATTCCGCGATTCGCACGCGGGAGCAGGCCGAAATGGATCGTCAGTTCGTCGGATAGAAGATGACCGCCTTTCGCCGCCTTGATCGGGTCAACGTCGCCGATGATGTCCGCGATCGTCACATCCGGCGTCGCAAGCTTTTCAACAAACCTGTTGTCCCGATGTACCCAATCGATCTTCGTTTCGTCGCCATGCAGATCGATCTGCTGCCGGCCATATGCGCTCAAGGGCGAGAATGGATCGTCGTTTGTCTCTGATCCGGCGATGATCGGGATCTCTTCATCGAGCAGATCGGTGAGCTGCCGGATTATTCTCGACTTTGCCTGGCCGCGAAGCCCGAGCAGAATGAAATTATGTTTCGCGAGGACCGCGTTCACGATCTGCGGCACGACCGATTCGTCGTACCCGAGAATGCCGGGAAACAAACGCTCACCAGCTTGAAGTTTCTTTATCAGATTCGACCGCATCTCGTCCTTAACGGAACGCGACGCGTATCCACTTGCTCTCAATTCACCCAGTGTCCGTATTGCTGACATAACTTCATTTTACTCACCTGAGAATCGAATGCCAGTAGCGAGGACCCGTTCCGAACTCTTAAGGGATGAATGCCATTTAGGAACTTTCGTTTTCTACACGCCCGCATATGGGACGCCGGCATCGGCAAGATCGTCGGTGAGCTCGTCGGGCACGCCGGCATCGGCAAGATCGTCGGTGAGCTCGTCGGGCACACCGGCGATCGCCGTGTCTTGTTGTCGCTTTTCCAGCATTTCTAAATGCTGTCGGCGGAACTCAGCCATTTGGGTATCAAACTCTACGAATTCTTTATCCCGCTCAATTTTGTCTCGCTCTTTAATGGTCAGAAACTTTATTCCCTTGATCTTGGAATTCTTGAGCGACTCTAGCCATCCATTCAGTTGTTTCGAAACGCCTGTCGCCCGCTCTATCAAATTTGAAATTTCAAATTTGAAATTTGAAAAACGCGGGGCAGCTTCACACAGTCGCAACATCGACCGGCATTCACCGGCAGAGCCTTTGGAGATATACAGGAACTGAATAAGTTCAGTATTAGAACCTCGCTCGAACCCTTCCGCAATGTTATTTGATATCGAAACCGTCGCACGTTCCAGTTGATTCTTAGTATCACCGAACCCGCGGAAGTCGGGCTGGCTTGTAAACTCAAAGAGTTTCAAAGCAAATTCGATAGCTGCCCTCCAAACAGGCAATTCTTCAAAGTGGGAGTATTTCATTGTTTCTTTCTCCTTTTATTTCAAATTTCAAATCTCAAATTTCAGATAATATTCCGTATGACCAGGCAGAGTCCTAAACTGTCCTAAAATCTGATACAAAAAAGCCCGAGGCGGAGACACCTCGGGCAATTTCATCTTCACTGATCAGAACTTTCAAATCTCAAATTTGAAATCTTAAACTGAAATCTCAAACTGCAATCTGAAATCGGAAATCTAAAATCTAAAATCTCAAATCTCAAATTTGAAATCTCAAATTATTAGAACACGTACTTATTCGCCCCGATCAACGTATCGGCGATCTGCTGACGGGCGGCGATGGTATTGATCGGCGAATTGTTTTTCGTGAATCGCTTCAAGGCCACCAATAGTGTCCGGCCTTCGTCGCCCTCGGCGATCGCGGCGATCGTATTACGCGCCTTCATCTCGATCCGCTGGATCGCGTCGTTGCAATACACGGAAGCCATGTCGACGTAACGGGCCGCAGCATCAGCGCCTTTCGACGTCGCCAGTTTCTTTGCGCGAAGCACCGCAGTTTCCATCTGATACGCGTCCATAATGATGTCCGCACAGTTGACCAACACTTCCTGCTGCTCAGCGAGCGTCATCATATATTTCTGGGCCGCGGTGCCAAGCACCATGAGCGCGATCTTCTTTGCGTTTTGCGCGAGACGCGTTTCCGCCGCGAGCAAACCGGTCTCGTCGTGAAACGACATCTGTGGATTGAGGATCTCATCCTGCAGGGCCTTGGCCGCCGGGATGATGCCGAGCTTTCCTTTCATCGCACGCTTCATCAATTGCCCGGGGATCAGCAGCCGGTTGATCTCGTTCGTTCCTTCGAAAATTCTGTTGATCCGAGAATCGCGATACGCTTTTTCGGCTGGGTAATCCGCCGAATAACCGTAGCCGCCATAGATCTGAACCATCTCATCGACGACATAGTCTAGCGCCTCGCTGCATGCGACCTTGTTGATCGACGACTCGACCGAATACTCCTCGATCGACTGCATCTTCTTGGCATTGTCTGCTCCGTCGCCGATCAGTGCGTCGATCATCCCAACCGTTCGATAAGTGATCGATTCCGCGACCCATGTGCGGATCGCCATCTCGGCGAGCTTGTGTTTGATCGCACCGAACGACGAGATCGGTTTTCCGAACTGGTGGCGTTCGTTGGCGTACTTGATCGCTTCGTGGAGAGCGAGTTTCGCGCCACCCGTCACAGAAGCTCCGAGCTTGAATCTTCCGACATTCAAAATATTGAAAGCGATCTTCGCACCGTCACCGACGTTGCCGAGGAGGTTCGTCGCCGGGATCTTTGCGTCCGCCAGGATGAGCGGTGTCGTCGAGGACGACTTGATGCCCATCTTGTGCTCTTCACTTCCGGGACGGCAATTCTCGCTGCGCTCGACAACGAATGCGGAGAATTTTTCCTTCACGCCGTCGACCTTTGCAAACACGATGAACACGTCCGCGAAACCGCCGTTCGAGATCCACATCTTCTCGCCGTTCAAAACGTAGTGTTTTCCGTCATCGGTGAGCTTCGCCGTTGTCTTTGCACCGAGCGCGTCGGAACCGGAGCCCGCCTCACTTAAGCAATATGCCGTGACGACGTCGCCCGCGACGATCTTCGGGATCCAGGTCTTCTTGAGCTCGTCGGATCCGAAATAGAGAATTGGCAGCAGACCGATCGAAGTCTGCGCTCCGAACGTCGTCCCGAACCCGCCGGCCCGGCCGATGTATTCAGCGATGACGACTCCGGTCGTCTGATCAAGTCCGAGTCCGCCATATTCCTCGGGAATGGTGGCGCCAAGCAAGCCGAGGTCACCGCCCTTCTTGACGAGCTCGCGGGCAATCTCCCAGGCATGCTTCTCGAGCTCGGGTAGCTGCGGCTGGATCTCGTTATCGACAAACTCGCGCGTCGTTTCGCCGATCATCCGCTGTTCCTCGCTAAAATCCTCGGGCGTGAAGATCTCGGTCGTGTCGGCGATCAGGAACTCGCCGCCCTTCATATATTCCTTCTCCATTTGTGTGTCCATATTTGTTGTACCTCGGGTGTCTAACTTGACGCATATTATAACTGAATGAATGCTCATTCAGTAAGCCTGCTGACCTCATTTTCTTTGCTTACTGCTATCAAGTGACCATTTCACACAATTTTATTTGAAAAAAGCCGGTTTCACGCAAATCTCGCAAAGTTCGCCAAGCCAGCCCGAAGTATGCGAACGCCGGAGCGCCTTTGCGAACTTTGCGTGAAGTCCAGCTTTTCTCTCAGCAGCTATCCAGCCTGCTTCGCAGATTCGCTCGCAGGCAGCTCCCTCAACAATTTCGCCAAAACACCGTACGTGATCGTGTCGCTAATGTCCTCAACGAACCGCTTTCGAGATTCGTCGGTGCTCGCGATCCCGTTCTTAAGAATCACCGGAAAGTAGTCGAGGTCCTTTGCACCGCAATAAGTAGAGAGGACGCAGAATTCTGCGCAGAAGCCGGTCATGACCACCGTATCGACACCGTTTTTCTTCAGAACACTGTCGACTTCCGTTTTGTTAAAGCTATTGCCATACGTCTTATGAATACGGATCGCATCGGCATTTGGTTTGAGTGCGTCGATAAACTCAAAACCGGGAGCGCCGGGAACCACGCCGTCGCCATCGTCTACATCCTGGACCCAGATGATTGGGAGTCCCTTCTCTTCGAACATCGGTATCACGGCGTTGATATATTCCGTGGCCTTGTCCATCTGTTCTTTGGTCTCGCCGACATAGAATTCCTTCTGCATGTCGATAACCATTAATGCGAGTTTCATAATCGTCAGTGAATCTTGCCGCAGATTTGCGCGGATAACGCTGATCAGAAACGAAATTTCTTTATCCGCGTCATCCGCGCAAATCTGCGGCCAAATTTTCTTTCAGCTCAGCGCCGCGGTGTTTCAAAGCCGCTCAAATATTCCCGCGGCACCCATGCCGCCGCCGACGCACATGGTGACCATTCCGTAACGCGCGCCCTGTCGCTTCAATTCCTGGAGCAGCGTCGCGGTGAGTTTCGCACCCGTGCATCCGAGCGGATGGCCGAGTGCGACCGCACCGCCGTTGAAGTTTACTTTCGCGGGATTCATCTCGAGGACTTTCATGACCGACAATCCTTGGGCGGCGAACGCTTCGTTGAGCTCGATGACATCGATCTGATCAAGCGTGAGGCCTGCGAGCTTGAGCGCCTTCGGGATTGCATACACCGGACCAATGCCCATCTCTTCGGGCAGACATCCGGCGGTCGCGAATGATACGAATCTCGCAAGCGGCGTCAATCCAAGTTCCTTGGCCTTGTCAGCTGACATTACTACTGCCGCGGCAGCTCCGTCCGACATCTGCGACGAGTTGCCGGCGGTGACCGTTCCGTTAACATGGAACACAGCTCGCAGCTTCGCGAAGCCATCAGCACTCGCGTCATAGCGAACGCCCTCGTCCGTGTCGAACACAACTTCCTTGCGACGCACGCGCCCTTTCTCGTCAAACTCGTCGACATGCACAGTCAAGGGCACGATCTCGTCCTTGAACTTACCGGCCTGGATCGCCGCTGCCGCTTTCTGGTGTGACTGCAGAGAAAATTCGTCGGCCTGCTCGCGCGTTATCTCGTATTTCTTTGCGAGGTTCTCGGCAGTCAATCCCATGTTGAGGTAATAGTCAGGATACGTATCGACTAGTGCCGGATTTGGACGAACGACATTGCCGCCCATCGGGATCATCGACATTGTCTCCAAGCCGCCGGCGATGATGACATCCGCACCACCGGTCGCAATGCGATCGGCCGCGATCGCGATCGTCTGCAACCCCGACGAGCAATATCGATTGACCGTCATCGCACTCGTCTCAACCGGCAGGCCCGCCGCGATCATCGCCGTCCGTGCGACGTTCATTCCCTGCTCAGCCTCAGGAAACGCACAGCCCATGATGACGTCTTCGACCTGAGACGGGTCGAGTCCGGCGACGCGATTTAACGCTTCCTTGATCACCGCCGCACCGAGATCATCCGGCCGCGTATTCTTCAACGTGCCCTTCGGCGCCTTTCCGACAGCCGTACGCACGGCCGATACGATTACTGCTTCTTTCATAATTTGATTCCTACTCAACCTTCTCGCGACACGAACCGTCCTGTCAGAACCGAGAGCGGTAGCGACCGGGTCCCTTGAACCAATGTGAACGCCGCAGGTGGCGGGAGACCAGGTCGCTACCGCTCCCGGTTCTGACTCGTGGCGCCACGTGCATCGGATGCCGATTCAGTCTCCTTATCTGCGACACCATCGGAAGTAGACACCCGCTTTGAGTTCATCAATTTCACACTCAACTCCCACAGCTCATCCATTAGACGCAGACGCTGGGTCACAGCCCGCGGAGACATGTCTACTTTCACTTCGTCGCCTCCAATCGCTTGATGTCGACAAGATCCTGCTCGCGCCCGCTGATCTGTTTGAGTTCGATCATGCCCGCCTTTGACACCACCCATGTCTCTCCTTCTTCCCACTGAACTTGTTCCCTGCCGCTCCAGACTTCCTTAAGTTTCGGTGTGACAAGCAACAGGTCGAGAGTAAAGAGTCGCTTGGCTTCCGAGTCAATCTTGGAGATACGTCTAATCTCTATCGCTCCGTCATCAAAGTGGAGCGGCAAGCCCTCGACATCGTAACCTCTATCCTTTGCAATGCCCCAAACTCGATCAAGATCCTCAGCCGCGATCAGCAAGTCAATGTCGATCGTCGCTCGTGGAAGGCCGTGGATCGCCATTGCCCATCCACCACAAACAGCGTAATCGATGCCGGCGTTGTTCAACCCTCCGGTGATCGACTTGAATTCGTCTAGAAGCGTCGACATCAATAATGAACCGCTGCTAACCCGCTACCGCAAGCAGTACTGACAGATCTTACCCACCCGCTACCGCAGGCGGTACTGACATTTCCGCTCGACGTTTGATCGCCCTTAGCATCTCCATTCTGATGAGCCCGCTGAAAGGGCGGATGAACATCCAATAGAATCCAAAACGCTTCCGGCTTTCGGCATCAAGACACTTGATCCGCGTTTCAGTCGTCAGCCGTGTGTCGTCACCTTCTTCAACGACGGAAAAATTCCAAACCGCCTTTGCATAACCAGCCGTCTCAAACTCTTTAAAGCTCACCGCGTCGATTTTTTTCAGCTCGCCGCCAAGTTTCCAGAATTTTCCGACGATACCGAGCAGCATTTCGCGGCCGGGCATTTCGCCGAGAATCTCGAATCGAGAACTGCTCAGGCTTTTTAGCGTGACGCCGCTTGTCGCGAGCCCCCCCACAAAGGCCAGGACGAAGATACCAGCCATAATCACCAGCAACTTGAACAGTTTTATTGCTCTGGCATCGCGTGTCCTTCCGGGGTGCGCGATTGGCCCTC
>JBDTSA010000012.1:0-12245 GCA_039931335.1 Acidobacteriota bacterium | reverse complement strand
CCACGAAGGTAAGATTATAGTTTCCGAGCAGGAAAAATCAAGGCTGAGAAACTCCCCTCCTTCGTAACGAGGGGAGTTCTCGCGCGTGCTGTTAGAATACCGTCATAATGCCAATTTTTTTTGCAGCTGCGGCGGATCATTCCTCCATCTTGCTTTCGCTGTTCGTGATGCTCGCTGCGGCGAAGATCATGGCCGAGTTATTCGAGCGGCTCAAACAACCGGCGGTAGTAGGCGAGATCATTGCGGGCGTGATCATCGGCCCGAGCTTGCTCGGTTGGGTCCAGCCGTCAGAATTGATCACCATCCTCGCGGAGATCGGCGTCATCTTCCTTCTCTTTACGGTCGGGCTCGAGACCAAACCGCAGGCGATCTTTCAGGTCGGGAGGCGGGCCGTCATGGTTGGCGTCCTTGGCGTGATCCTCCCGTTTGTTGCCGGCTACTTCATCGCCATGGCGTGGGACGGTTCGTTCGCCGAGGCGATGTTCATCGGCGCTGCAATGGTCGCGACGTCGGTCGGGATCACGGCGCGCGTGCTCGGTTCGATGGGTCTGCTTGATAGAGAAACGGCCAGGATCATTCTCGGCGCCGCGGTGATCGACGACATTCTCGGGCTGATCATCCTGTCGCTGGTATCAGCGGTGAGCCAGGGAAGCGTAAGCTACGCGGGGCTCGCGAAAACTGCGGCGGCGGCGATCTTGTTCACGGTGTTCGTCGGCCTCATCGGCTCGAAGGTGATGACCGGTCTCGCTCCTTCAATCGAACGCCTGCGCCTTAGCAAGCCGTTTTTTAATCTCGGACTGATACTTTGCCTCGGGCTCTCCGTCGCGTCTGTTTACGTCGGTGTCGCTGCGATCATTGGCGCATTTCTCGCCGGCATGGCGCTCGCAGAGGCGACCGAGGGAAATCACAAGATGCACAGGCTGACGAGCGGCATCACGGAATTCCTCGTGCCCTTTTTCCTTGTCAATATCGGTATGCAGCTCGACCTTGCCGTGTTCCGTGACATGTCGGTAGTTTCACTCGCGGCAATTATTACGATCGCTGCCGTCATTACAAAGTTCGTCGGTTGCGGGTTAGGTGCGTGGGGAATGACGCGTCGTGAGATGGGGCAGATCGGAGTCGGGATGGTCCCGCGCGGCGAGGTCGGAATCGTTGTCGCACAGATCGGACTCGGCCTTGGCGTCATAAGTGGACACTTTTTCGCGTCCGTTTTATTCATGGCGGTTGCGACAACGCTGATCGCTCCGCCGTTGATCAAGATTTTTTATTCCGAAGATCGCGACGCCGACGGCAAAGACGACGCCATCGTCGACACCGACACTTCAGACGAATTCACGCGCATCGGTTAAGTGGATTTGTTAAAATCGCACACGGAGCCGAACATGCGTGATCGTCAGCTTGCCCAATTCAAATCTCTCGGAACAATCCTCGCGGTTTTCCTATTCGCAACAGCCGTAATCACCGTTCCAGCGCAGCCGCGAAAGCCTGCGACGGCGTTTCGCTCGATCACGATCGTCACGGAACCGAATTCAACTGTCTGGATCGATGGTGTGCGGTATGGTGTGACCGACGAGAAAGGGCGGCTTGCGACTTCGGGCGTGACGGGCAGAGCCCATTCGATCCGCGTCAGATCAAACGGATTTTCCGAGATCGTCAAGGGCCTTCCCGCGGCGTCACGGGGCGATGTCGAGATCAAGCTTACAAAAACGACTGACGAAGCCGAGCTCGCGTTTCAGGCGGCCGAGTCGCTGACAACTGTCGATCGTCAGAAGGCGATCGCCGAGTACCAGCGTGCGATCACACTGAGGCCAAAATTTCCCGAAGCATACGTTGGAATGGCACGAATGTACTCTGAAACGGGCGATCTTGAAAAAGCGGACAAGGCGATCCGCGCGGCCAAACGATTGAAGCCCGGGTATGCCGAAGCGTCTGCAGTCGAAGGTAGGTTGCTGAAGGACGCCGATGAAGAAGACAGGGCGATCGTCGTGTTCAAACGGGCGATCGCCGAGGGCAAAGGCTTTCAGCCCGAAGCTTATACCGGGCTCGGGTTGCTCTACAAAGACCGCGCGGAGAACGCAGGCGCCTCCGGGGAATACGATAAGGAAAACGCGAATTATAACGAGTCCGCCAAAAATCTTTCGATCGCCGTCAAACAGCTCGGCGGCGCTCCCGACGCGATAATCGTCTACCAGCTTGTCGGCCTCATCTACGAGCGACAGAAGAAGTTCAACGAGGCGATCGCCCTTTACGAGAACTTTCTTGCGATCTTTCCGAACGCGGCAGAGTCGGATGCTGTCCGCTCTTTTATCGTTCAAATAAAGAAACAGATGGCTGAGCAAAAGTAACTAGCGCTCACCCGCTTTACTCGGTCAAAATGCCCGAAAATGCTCGATTCTGCCCGAAAAGATTTCTTGACACTAAATCGTTAAACCGCTAGTATTAATGCCAACGGTGTTTATCACCGATTGATAGTTTGTCCTCGCTTTAGGAAGTTTCATTCTCAGAACACTTCAGTACCCTCTCTCGCTTGTTTTCAAACAACGGGATTCCACAAACAGAAAATGTCAGCAAAACTAGGGGAAATTCTTGTCCGCGAAAACCTGGTGACGCCTCAACAGCTTCGCGAGGCTCTCGACTACCAGCGAACTAGCGGTGGCCGCCTCGGCTCGAATCTCGTAAAGCTCGGGATGATTTCGGACGATGTTATCACTGCCGTTTTGTCGCGCCAGTACGGAGTCCCGTCGATCAATATCGACTTGTTCCAGATCGAAGAAGAAGTTGTGAAGCTTATCTCGCAGGAGGTCGCGCTCAAGTACACGGTCCTGCCGATATCGAAAGTCGGAGCGACGCTGACGCTCGCCATGGCGGATCCGACAAACGTATTCGCAACCGACGATATCAAGTTTATGACCGGCCTCAATATCGAGCCGGTGATCGCCTCTGAAGCCTCTATCCAGATGGCGATCGGAAAGTACTACAGCGGATCGACGCAGATCGATATCTTCGAAGCTGCGATCGCGTTCGATGCTGACAGGACAAACGGGAAGAACGGGAAGAACGGAAAGAACGGGCACGGGAAACGCCTCGGCAAGGTCGATGAAAGACTCTCCGATTCCGATCTCGATGTCTCGCTCGAAACTTTTGATTTTGCGGCACACGACAGCGATGCATTCGAACTACTTCAGGAAAACGAAGAGATCGACCTCGCCGCGCTGCAGCGTCAGAGCGAAGACGCACCGGTTGTAAGACTTGTGAATGTGCTGATGGTCGATTCGCTGCGCCGCGGCGCGTCGGATATTCACGTCGAGCCTTACGAGAAAGATTTTCGTATCCGGTTCCGTATCGACGGTGTTCTTTACGATGTCATGCATCCGCCGATGAGTCTTCGCGATCCCCTCATCTCACGTCTGAAGATCATGGCGAAGCTCGACATCTCGGAAAAGAGATTGCCGCAAGACGGCCGCATCAAGATCAAGGTGAAGATCGACGATCGTTCACGCGAGCTCGATTTCCGCGTCTCGACACTGCCGACGTTGTTCGGTGAAAAGGTCGTGCTCCGACTCCTGGATAAAGACAAGCTGATGCTCGACATGGCGGGGCTTGGCTTCGAGCCGGATAGTCTTGAAAAGTTTAAGCGGAATATCGCCAACCCGTACGGCATGGTCCTGGTGACGGGTCCGACGGGTTCGGGTAAGACGAACACGCTGTACTCCGCGCTTCAGTCCCTCAACACGAGTGAGACGAACATTATGACGGCCGAGGATCCGGTCGAGTTCAACCTCGAAGGGATCAACCAGGTCCAGATGAAAGAGCAGATCGGGCTCAACTTTGCGGCCGCACTCCGCTCCTTTCTGCGTCAGGATCCGAACATCATTCTCGTCGGCGAAATCCGTGACTTTGAAACGGCCGAGATCGCGATCAAAGCCGCGTTGACGGGCCACCTCGTTTTTTCCACGCTGCACACGAACGACGCACCGTCGACGATCTCACGTCTCGTCAACATGGGTATCGAGCCATTCCTGGTCGCGACCAGCGTCAACATCATCCAGGCGCAGAGACTTATTCGGCGTATCTGCAACAACTGCCGAGAAGAGGTCCATTTCCCGCCCGAGGGCCTTGTCGAGATCGGCTTCAAGGAAGAAGAATCGAGGACGCTCAAGATGTATCGCGGCCGTGGCTGCGACATATGTCTGAACACGGGATACAAAGGCCGCGTCGGTCTTTATGAAGTTATGGAAATTACCGATGATCTTCGCGAGCTCATCATTATTGGTGCAAGCGCGATCGAGCTGAGAAGAAAAGCGATAGAGCTCGGCATGATCACACTGCGCGAGTCAGGGTTGTGTAAATTGAGGGACGGGATCACAACGGTCGAAGAGGTTGTCAAGGAGACGGTTCTGTAGTTTTGGAGGAAATATGCTATTTAGGGCAATTGCATTGACACTAGCTTTGTTGATAGGAATCGGAACGATCATTCCTTTAGGAACAGATTATGCGGAAGCCGGTCCGCGAACAGCAAAGAAGTACAAAAAACATAAAAAGTACAAGAAGTATTCGAAGGGTTGGTGGCGGCAATACCGAGCCCGAATGAAGCGTAAACGCGCGCTGCAGGCACGTCGCCGCGCGATGCGTCTGCGTCAACTCCGTCTCGCCAGAAAACGTGGCAGCGTGAATCGCACTAAACCGGTTGTCGCCGCAAAGCCGGCGGCCGCTGCTGATAATTCAGTTTCGATGCTGCCGTCCGGACATACGGCACCCGCAGGCTGGAAGCGCGCTTCATCGACAAGCAGCGAAGTCAATTTCAGTCTCGACAACGGCAACGGCACGGCGTCGATCTCAGTGGTCGGCCCGGCGACGGGCGAAACAGTTGACACTGGTCGTAACCGCGTGTTGGGCGGCGTACCGACAACCGCACTGCGACGCGAAGTGATCAATCGGATGATCCGTGAGAACGGCTGGGTCGTCAACGACTATCAGAAGTCGATAGGTGGCCGCTCGGTTTACGTCGTGGTCGCTCAGTCACAAGACGGCGGCCGTGTTCATTCGCGGATGTTCTATTTCACCGAAGCCGACGGACGCATTTACAGCGTCGCTACAAACTCGGCGGCGGATGCGGCCGACCGCATCGCAGAAGAGTCCGAGAAGGTGATCTTCTCGCTTCAGTCTGGTCCACGCCCTGTCCAGCAGGCCGCGGTCAGAGAAGACTAGTCATTTGATAGTTGTTCGTGGCTCGTTGTTCGTCGTTTCTTGACGGTTCAACCTGCCACGAACAACAGCTACGAACACCGAGCAAATATATGAGTTTCGATCCAAACGCCAGCCCCGAATCCCAGATCACGCTTCCCGAACTCTTGAAAAAGATGACGGACGCAGGTGGTTCCGATCTTCACCTCTCCACCAATTCAGCGCCTCAGGTTCGTGTTCACGGCCATCTGTCGGCGGTTCCCGGATTTGCTCCTCTCACGCCGGCCGATACAAAGCGTCTTGCGTATTCAGTCTTGACTGATGCTCAGAAGCACCGCTTTGAAGAGAATCTCGAGCTCGACTTCTCCTTCGGTTTGAAAGGCATGTCGCGTTTTCGTGCGAACATTTTTAACCAGAAAGGCGCGGTCGGTGCGGTGTTCCGTGCGATACCTTACGAGATCAAGTCGTTTGAAGCCCTCGGCCTTCCGCAGGTCGTTTCGGATCTTTGCAAAAAGCCGCGCGGCCTCGTTCTGGTCACCGGACCAACGGGTTCGGGTAAATCGACCACACTCGCGTCGATTATCGACAAGATCAATATCGATCGGCACGAGCACATTCTGACGATCGAGGATCCGATCGAGTTTCTCCACAATCACAAAAATTGCGTCGTCAACCAACGCGAGGTCGCCGCCGACACACACTCGTTCGGCGCCGCGCTGCGTACCGCTCTTCGTCAGGATCCGGATATCGTCCTCGTCGGCGAAATGCGAGACCTCGAGACCATCGAGATGGCACTGCGTATTGCGGAAACCGGACACTTAACATTCGCAACACTGCACACTAACTCGGCGTACTCGACGATCAACCGTATCATCGACGTTTTCCCATCGGTACAGCAGGCTCAGGTTCGCACCCAGCTTTCGCTGGTGCTCGAGGGAATTCTTTGCCAATCGTTACTGCCGAAATCCACCGGTGACGGCCGTGTCATGGCACTCGAGATTCTGATGCCAAACGCCGCTATCCGAAATCTTATTCGCGAAGACAAGATCCACCAGATCTACTCGATGATGCAGACCGGTCAGGACAAATTTGGAATGCAGACATTCAACCAGGCCCTTGCCACGCTCGTTCACAAACGACAGATCACGCTCGACGTCGCGATGCAGCGATCATCGAACGCTGACGAGTTGAAGGAACTGATCGAGCGCGGATCGGGAATCAACCAGTCCTATACCGGAACCGCGAAACCCGTAGTTCAACCGCAGAACCATTCCAGTCCGTACGCCCAAGGACGAACGATAGGTCAGCGTCCACCCGTACGCTGATAACAGAATTTCGAGAGGAGCTAGAGAAAACAAATGCCTACATACGCCTTTAAGGGAAGAAATCGTCTCAATGAAATGGTCGTTGGCGAGCGCGAAGCCGCGAGCCCGGACGAATTACGCTCATTACTTCGCCGTGAACAGATCGTGATGACGCAAGCGTCCGAGAAGGGACGCGTCGTTTCGATTCCGAAACTCGGCCGGCGAAAGAAAGTCGGAGCCAAAGAACTCGCCGTGTTCACTCGTCAGTTCTCGGTGATGATCGACGCAGGTCTGCCGTTGGTGCAGTGTATCGACATCCTCGCCGAGCAGCAGAACAACGCATTCTTCAAGGACGTGTTGAGGCAGGTCCGCCAGAACGTCGAAGAAGGCGCGACACTGTTTGCTGCCCTCGAGAAGCATCCGAAAGTTTTTGATTCGCTTTACACACACATGGTCGAAGCCGGTGAAACGGGTGGTGTGCTCGACCTCATTCTTCAACGGTTGGCGACACTCATCGAGAAGGTTGTGAAGTTGAAGCGAAGCCTCCTCTCAGCATCAATCTATCCGACCGCGGTCATCCTCGTTGCGATCGCTGCGATCGCGGTCATCATGATCGTTGTTATTCCGCAGTTTGAACAGATTTTCATCGGCCTGCTCGGCCCCGGAGAATTGCTGCCGCTTCCGACCCGGATCGTCATGGGAATAAGCAGATTTCTTGCAGGATGGGGCGGTCTCGGATTACTGCTTGGACTGATCGCAATAACCATAGGAACAAAGTTCTATTACAAGACCCCGAAAGGACGTTGGCACATCGACACATTAATGCTGAAGCTGCCGATCTTCGGTTCGATCCTGAGAAAGATCGGCGTCGCCCGCTTCTCACGAATCCTCTCCACGCTGCTTTCGTCGGGTGTTCCGATCCTGCAATCGCTCGACATTACGGCTAAGACCGCGGGTAACGTCGTTATCGAAGACGCGATTCTTAAGGTTCGTGCCGGCGTCGAACGCGGTGAAAACTTCGTCGATCCGTTGAAGGCTACGAACGTGTTCCCGCACATGGTCGGACAGATGATCGGTGTCGGTGAACAGACCGGTGCGCTCGATGCGATGCTTGGAAAGATCGCGGACTTTTACGAAGAAGAAGTCGATACGGCCATCGCCGATCTGCTCTCGATGATCGAGCCGGTGCTGATCGCTTTCCTCGGTATAACGATCGGATCGATCGTTATCTCGATGTACCTGCCTTTGTTCACGCTCATCGGAAAACTCGCGAGCGGAACCAAGTAACTTGAACCCAGGATAATTTAGAACGGCGGCTCGGAATCGGGCCGCCTTTTTTTTTGCTGGAGCTTTGCTACTTATGTGAAAATAGACCTCCATTTTCGCAAGCCGTCGAAATGCGTTTTCGGTTCACGCGGGCCGCGTGCGTTTCAGATCGCCGGACGGTTTTCGTTTGAGAGCTTTCACCGCAGAGACGCGGAGATAAAAAAAGGAGATATGCGCTCTCTAACTCGGCGTCTCCGCGTCTCGGCGGTCAAGTTAGATCGAGATGACTTCAACGGGATTGAAAAGACAATTTGGATTGTTTACCGCGGTCGCGATGATCGTCGGACAAGTCATCGCTGTCGGCATTTTTCTCACGCCCGCGGGTATGGCTAGATCGGTGGGCTCGCCTTTCTGGCTGCTGGTGATCTGGCTCGTCACGGGTGCAATGACGCTCAGCGGGGCGTTGTGCTACGGCGAGCTGGCGGCGCGATTTCCTGATGCGGGTGGAAGTTACGTTTATCTTCGCGAAGCTTACGGGCGGGCTACCGCATTTCTCTACGGCTGGATGAATTTGCTCGTTCTCGATCCGGGCTTGACCGCGATACTTGCCGTCGGCCTTTCCGAATACGCCTCCTATCTAGTGTCCATGTCAGGAGGCGGCAAACAGATCCTGGCGATCGGAACGGTTTTGATCCTCGGCTTAGTAAACATCCTCGGCACGCGTATTGGGGCAAATTTTCTAAAGGCCCTGACGGTCCTCAAGATCTCGACCCTTCTTTTCATCATCGGTTACGGATTTATCGGCGGCTTTGGCCACTGGTCTAACTTCACACCGTTCTTTACGATGCCCGACGATGCGTTCGGAGCTTTCGCCGGCGGCTTTGTCGGCGCCTTTTTCGCATTCGCCGGCTGGTGGGAGGTTTCGCGGATCGCGGGTGAGGTCCAGAACGCCGAGCAGAACATTCCGCGTGCATTGCTGATCGGTGTCGTTGTGATCACTGTCGTCTATGTTCTGACAAGCGCGGTTTTCTTCTACCTCGTACACCCGAGCCAGGTAGTTAACGATCAGGTCTTTGCCGCACAGGCAGGCGAAGTGATGTTCGGGCCCGCCGGCGGCAACGTCTTTGCGGCGATCGTCGTGCTCTCCGTCGCCGGATCGATCGTCGCATATTTGATGGCATCGCCACGGGTCTATTACGCGATGGCCCGCGACGGCCTTTTTCTCGAGGCGGTCGGACGGCTTCACCCGCGATTCGGCACGCCGCATCTCGCAACGCTGATTCAAATGGCTCTTGCCGTCGTTCTAATTCTCTCGGGCTCGTTCGAACAGATACTCTCCTATTTTTTCTTCGTCGTCGTATTGTTCGTCGCGATGACGGTCGCTGCCGTGTTTCGCGTCCGCGGCCGGCCGCACGACGGCTACAAGACCTGGGGCTATCCGCTGACGCCGATGTTCTTTCTTTTGGTAACGGCAGTTGTGCTAATGTTTATTTCGGTCAAAAACCCGGTGCAGTCAATCCTCGGCGTTGCGGTTGTCCTGCTTGGATTGCCCGTGTACTACCTGGTTTTTGCGCGTGTAAAATCGACCAATGGCCTGGATAAAAACGATTCCGTTTGACGGGGCGGACGAAAAGCTTCAGAAGATGCTGAACGACCTGCGCGCGACGTATCCGCGCGAGTACGAAGCATCGACCGCCGAACAAACCGGAACCGACGAATCGATAATCGAATCGCATACGCTTATTCCGGACGCGATGTATCACGCATTCGCGGCATATGCGGCGATGATGTCGCCCGATCTGCCGCTCGAACGGCGGCAGCACGAGATGATCGCGACGATGGTTTCGATCGCCAACGATTGCTTTTACTGAGTGGAATCTCACGCAGAGTTTCTGCGTCGCGTAACTTTGGATGGCGATCTGGTGCGACAACTTCGGGAGGATTACCGAACCGCTCCGATCTCCGAGGCCGAGCGCATTATGTGCGATTACGTCGTAAAGCTGACAAAGAACGCGACGCAAGTGTTGCCGGAAGACCATAAGAAACTGCGCGCCGTCGGATTTAATGACACTGCGATCCTGCAGATCACCTTGATCGCATCGTGGTTCAATTACATCAATCGAGTCGCCGACGCACTTGGCGTCGGGCGCGACACTGCGGGGGCACGATGAATTGATCCAGACGCGTGCACAATATGATTCTAATTACATTCGTGTCCTTTCGTGTGATTTCGTGGTTGCGGCTTCTCAGGACTGAAACCACGAAACCACACGAATCAACACGAATCATCTTACTTACGCCTGATAAACGTCTCGCCCGGCTCTGTCTGTTGGTCGCTACAGCTTTTTTATTAATCTCATGCGGTGCAGCTAAGGAACCCGATGCGGCCCGACTCGCGACAGACAACGCGGCTACTGCAGAACTAAATCGTGTAAATGCGATTCTCGCCTCGAACGGCCCGATCACTCGCGCAGATCTTGATTCTTTAGTAAAGCTGCGCGAGCAATATCCGAATGCGGCCCCCGTTCGGCAGATCCTCCAGGGCGCGTTTATCAAGCGCGAAGATTGGGCCGCTGCGGAAAAGATCATTGCAGATACACGGGACAATGAAAGGACGAACTCGGACAGGCTTAACCTGGCAAAGATCTATTTCAAGCAAGGCAAGTTTTCGGAGTGTGCTGATCTATTAAAAGCGATGCCGCCCAATGCCGACGAACACGTTGAGATCTTGGCGCTGCTCGGACAGTCGGAATTCTACCGAGGCAATTTAGACGAGGCAGGTAAGAGCTTCGAGTCCGTGCTCGGCGACCTTGTCAGCCAGAAGCGGGCGGACGATATTTCGCTGCTCGGTACGATCTACTTCCGACGCGGCGATCAGGCGAAGGCGATCGAGACGCTTCAAAATGCTGTCGAGATCTCGCCTGAGAACATCTCGGCGAACAGCGCTCTGAGCCGGGCCTATGCCGCGTCGGGCGATGATATAAGAGCTGAAGCGATTCGGAAGAAACTGAAGTCAATAAACATTCGCGTTGCTGCCGAGGAGAAAAGAAAATCGCGGGTCATCCCACTTTTCTATAAGCTCGAAGACGCTTATGCCGCAAAGGATTTTGAGAAAGTGGTTGCGCTTGTCGAGCAGATCCAGCCCGACGCGGACGATGCGACCAAGCCGACGCTTTACCGGTACCTTGCCGCGGCATATCAGGCGCAGGGAAAACAGACTGAAGCGAATAACGCGCTGGCGGAGGCAGCAAAGCTTACACAAAAATGAGATCGGCGATAATTCCGGCGATGCTGGTGCTTCTATTCACGACGGCGTGTACAACGCCACCTACTGCGTCTAATAGTGCCGGCGAGAAAAAAGCGGACACAAAAATTCGGTTTACCGATGCGACCCAGTCGAGCGGTGTGCGCTTTCAGCACGTGCCGACAAGAACAGCAGATAAGTGGATGCCGGAAACGATGGGAAGCGGCGTCGTTGCGGCGGACTTCGATCGTGACGGCGCTCCGGACATCGTTTTGATAAACTCCGGCGCCGTCTGGAACCCGCAGCGACCGGCTGACGCCGCCAACCGATTATTCCTCAATGACGGACGTGGAAAATTCACGGACAAAACGATCGAATGGAAACTTCCCGGTGTTGGCTACGGAATGGGCGCCGCCGCGGGTGATTTCGACAATGACGGCTGGCTCGATCTTTTTCTTACTTCGTTCGACGGCGACAATCGGCTATTGAAGAATACGGGAAGCGGTTTTGAAGACGTGACCGAAGCCTCGGGCATAAAGTCAGACGGAAAGTGGGCAACGAGCGCCGGGTTTTCAGATCTCGATTCCGACGGCGATCTTGACCTCTTTATTGTTCGCTACGTCGAGTACGATAAAGACTCGCCGAAATCGTTTCGTAACCGCATTCTTGTTTATGCGACGCCGGTCGCCTTCGATGCCGCGCCGGATCAACTTTGGCGCAACGACGGCAACGGAAAATTCACAAACGTCAGTGAGCAGTCGGGAATTGCGGACACGACTGGAAAAGGTTTGGCGCTGACGCTCGGCGATATCGACGCTGATGGCGACGCGGATGCGTACGTGGCGAACGACACGACGCCGAATTCACTTTGGATAAATGACGGCAAAGGTAATTTCAAAGACATCGCACCGCTCGCCGGCGTGGCTTTTAGCGAGGTGGGCAAAGAAGAAGGCAGCATGGGCGCTGACTTTTCCGACACGGACGACAACGGCTTGCTGGATATCGTAGTCGCGAATTTTCAGGACGAGAGTGCCAACATCTACAGCCAATCCGAGCGCCTCTTGTTCTCCGAGATCTCCGATTCGATCGGCGTCGGACGATCGTCGCGTGCGCGTTTGAAATTTGGCGTAGACTTTTTTGACGCCGACAATGACGGCGACGAAGATCTTCTTATCGCAAACGGCCACATCGAGGACAACATCGAGCAAAACTCAACGACGGTGACGTTCGCACAGCAGAATTCACTG
>JBDTSA010000011.1:0-12292 GCA_039931335.1 Acidobacteriota bacterium | reverse complement strand
GATGCCTGCGCTCCAGTCGCTACCGGACATAGATCGGATTCGAGATGATCCACGGGATCTTATCGAATGGCGGGCCGAGGTCGTCTCGATAGACCTCGACGCGGTACACGCCCGGCTGCGAACCGTCGGTCGAAATTCCTTTTGCACCCGACGCCTCAACGAATTTGGCTCCGTCCTTCAGGATGACGAAACGCGCAGTTTGAGGAGCAGCCGTCCTTAATCCGAGGCCTGGTCTCGCCACGACGCTTCCGCCCATTCCCTGAAGCCAGTTGCCATTGTCAGTCGCCTCGAACACAAAGCCAGTCGCGTCTCCTATACTGTCAATCGCGATATATGCCTGGCCGAAACTAATCGCTCTCAACAAATTCTCCTCGGTGAACTCTTGTCCGTTGAAGAGCAGCACATGCATCCGAGCGATGCGAAATATTGTTTCGTACGGATCGAGCTTGATGTTGATCAGTTTTTGTCGGCCATCGGTTCCAAGCAAATGAATTCCCAGATCCGAATGCGCGTCGGTTCCGGCGAAGAGCGAAATCTTTCGCTGGGCTGCGATCTCGTCGAACTTCGCGAGATTTGCATCCGGACGCGTGAAGTTCTTCGCGAACGTCAGCTCGGGATATGAAGGATAACTCCAAATCAGATCGCCGAGAGCGGTCAGCCAGTTCATTTGCTTCGCGGCCGTGTGTAAATTGAAAACTTCGATGCCGTCGAAGTTCGAATCCCACGATTTGAATTTTTCAGGATACGTGACGAGCGCGAGTTTATTCTCTCGATGCGCCGCTTCGAGAAACGCCGTCGTCCCGGACATCCTTACGCGAGCCGCTTCGCCTCCACCAGGCATCAAAAGAAAACGATCTCCGTCGCTCGTATCAATTTCATTGCCGCCGACAAACAGAGTCTTTCCATACACGCCGTTCAGCGTCTTCTCAGCCGTATCGAACGTCTCTGAGTAATGCTCCGTCATCAAAACGAAATCGAGATCGTTCGCGTTCGCGGCGGCGATCAATTCTTCAAACGATCCAGTACTGTGACCGCCGAGATTCGTGTGGGCGTGAATGATGCCTTTGTATTCTTTGAAGTTTGGGTCAGTGTATGTCGTCCGCTGCGCGTCAAGCTCGGCAATCTTTTGCGCGAGCTTGCCCGTCTGATATCGCCGATAGATGAAGGGTATCTGCGCCAGCACAAGCAGGACGAGAAGGGCAAGAGTTATTCGTTTTACGATTTTCACCGTCGAATTATCACTGCGTTTCGTGGTTATCAAAAAACCGGAGCCACGAAATACACGAAACACACTAAACAAAAAAATCTACCGACACGACTTTCTCCGCGATCTCTTTTCCGAGAGCCGCTACCTTCTGATGCTCGGGATGGTCGGTATAGAAGTCTAACGCCTGCCGGTCCGGATATTTTGCGACGAGTCCGGTATCGAACGAGCGCTCGAGATGCAGAATATCCGCGCCGACCTCGAAGCTCTCGATGTTCGGGATCATATCCGGCAGGGCCTGAAGCGTGAGGATATGATTTTCACGCTGCGCATCGGTCGTATCGGGTTTGTATTTCCAGCAAACAATATGCACGAGCATCGTGAGACTTATCTTACAGCGCTGGCTCGTATTTCTCACTTCGCTAGCTGACGAAGAAGATTCACGCAAAGCTCGCGAAGCTCGCAAAGGCCGCGTCTAGGTGTGCATGCTCTTTCTTTGCGTCCTCTGCGAGCTTTGCGTGAAACGGTTTCATCTCTATCCCTTTTGCCAACTTGTGTACACTCAAGCAAAATCTCACTAACAAAAATATGACGGCAGCTTCTTCGACAGACCTGGGCGGACTGTACAACGATCAAATCTCGAAGGCCAAGATCTGGCAAGTCATCGGCGCATCGGCGGTCGGGACGATGATCGAGTGGTACGACTTCTACATTTTCGGCAGCCTCGCGCCGATCATCGCACCGCTTTTCTATCCGCCGGGTAACGACACGTTCGCCTACATCGCCTATCTCGCGACGTTCGCGGTCGGCTTTGTTGTGCGACCGTTCGGAGCTCTGTTCTTCGGACGCATCGGTGACATCGTCGGGCGCAAGTACGCGTTTCTCGTCACGCTCCTCATCATGGGCGGCGCAACCGCAGTCATCGGATTTCTGCCGACATACGCGCAGATCGGGATTGGCGCTCCGATCATTTTGCTTTTGATCCGCGTGCTTCAGGGCCTCGCGCTCGGCGGCGAATATGGCGGTGCGGCGGTCTATGTCGCCGAGCACGTTCCGGATGAGCGGCGCGGATTCTACACATCGTTCATCCAAATCACCGCGACGCTCGGATTATTCATGTCGCTCGCCGTGATCCTCATCGTCCAGAACACAATGAGCGCCGAGCGCTTCGGCGGAAAGGCTGAATCCATGGGCGGCTGGCGTATTCCTTTTCTGATCTCGATCTTCCTCGTCGCCGTCTCGCTCTATATTCGTTTGCGAATGAAAGAGTCGCCGATCTTTCAGCACGTGAAGTCGAGAGGAATGACATCCGCCAATCCGCTCGTCGAAGCGTTCACGAAATGGGCGAATCTCAAACGCGTGCTGATCTCGCTATTCGGCGCGACCGCGGGGCAAGGCGTTGTCTGGTACACCGGACAGTTCTACGCGCTGTTCTACTTGCAATCGATACTCAACGTGAACGCGACATCGGCGAATTACATCGTCGCGATCGCTTTGCTGCTCGGGATGCCGTTCTTTGTTTTGTTCGGATGGCTGAGCGATCGCCTCGGGCGAAAATGGATAATCCTCGCGGGATGCCTGCTCGCAGTTTTGACTTACCTGCCGATTTACAAAGCCATGCAGTCGGTCGCCGGATCAAATGTCGTGACCGCGACGTCGCAAAAAAATCCCGCGACGGGTGCGATCATGCTGACACCGCAGTCATTCGATGAAAGTGGAGTCCTCGTTGCGGCGCCGAAGGTTCTGGTTTATACATCGTTCGTCGATCTCGTATCAAACTCGACGGCGTGGATGTTGATCCTTTTGATTTTCGTTCAGGTGATCTGGGTGACGATGGTGTATGGCCCAATCGCGGCGTACCTCGTCGAAGCCTTTCCGGCGAAGATCCGATACACGGCTTTGTCACTTCCGTATCACATCGGCAACGGCGTGTTCGGCGGGCTGCTGCCGTTGATCGGATTGTCGGTGATCGCTCAGACGGGAAATATCTATGCGGGGCTCTACTATCCGATGATCGTCGCCGGGATCACATTTATCATTGGCGCGATCTTTTTGAAAGAAACACACGGGCACAAGATATGGGAAGAGGTCAGATAAAGACATAGCCCGCGAAATACGCGAAAGGACGCGAAAAAAAGCAGAGTTTTCGCCCGCGAATTACGCGAATTGCCGCTAATAATTCGATTCCCATTAGCGTTCATTAGCGTTATTAGCGGGCAAAATCGTTCTTTCGCGTATTTCGCGGGCAAATATTCCTTAAGCCACGGATTCGGAAAGTAACTCCCAAACTTTCACCAGATGCTTCTCCTCAACTCGAATGCTTCCGACCGATAAACGCAGCGTGAACTTTCCACCGAGCTTTGTGTGCGAAAGATAGGCGTCGCCCGAGGCGTTGATGTCGTTCATGATCTTTTCATTCAACGCATCCAAATCTGCGACGCCGGCCGGACAGGCGCGAAAACATACGAGCGCGAATGGAACCGGAGCGAGCATCTCGAAATTTTCCGACCCCTCGACCCATGACGCGAACAGACGGGCGAGGCGACAGTGCTCGCGAATGCGTTCGATCAAACCTTCGCGTCCGAAATATCGGATCACGAACCACAGTTTCAGCGCACGGAAACGACGCCCGAGCTGGATGCCGTAATCCATTCCATTCTTCACCGAGCTTTCGTCGCTGGTCTTGAGATATTCGGGCACGAGTGAGAATGCCTTTTTCAGTGCGCCGAGGTCGCGGCAATACAGCACCGAGAGATCGAACGGCGTGAACAACCATTTGTGCGGATTGGTGACGATCGAATCGGCCCGCTCCCACCCCTTGAAGAGTTCCTGTATCTCCGGCACGATCGCCGCCGAGCCGGCATACGCCGCATCGACGTGAAGCCAGATGCCGCGCTTCTCACAAATGTCGGCGATCGCATCGACCGGATCGACGCTCGTACTTGAAGTCGTCCCGATCGTCGGGATCACGCAGATTGGGATATAGCCAGCCTCGACATCCTCATCGATCGCATCGGCAAGCGCGTCGGCACGCATCTCGAACCGATCATTGACGGTGATCTTTCGCAAGGACCGAGTTCCCAGGCCGAGCGTAATGCATGCTTTGTCGATCGATGAATGCACATGCTCAGAACAATAGACACGCAGCAGCGCGAGATCATCGCGGCCGCTCATACCAAGTTCGCGGATATTCAAGTTCGCACGCTCGCGTGCGGCGGCGATCGCGTGCATTGTCGAGACGGAAGCCGTGTCGTAGATGATCCCTTCGAAATCGTCCGGCAAACCCATCATCTGCCGGAGCCAGTCGAGCACGACGTCCTCGAGCTCGGTCGAGGCGGGCGATGTTCGCCAGAGCATCGCCTTCATATCGAACGCTGCGGCGAACATCTCACCAAACACACCGACGGACGAAGTCGATGTCGAAAACAGCCCGTGAAAATTCGGATGGTTCCAATGCGTGACAGCAGGCAGAATTAAACGGTCGACGTCCTTCAGCACATCGCCAAAGTCCTCGCCTTGCTCAGGCGCAGACGTCGGGAGATTATCTTTCAACCAATCGGGTTCGACCTTAGACAGGACCGGATATTCGCCGATGTGCTCGAAATATTCTGCGATCCAATCGACGACCTGGTACCCGAATCGACGGAAATCGTCTTCAGGCATATCGCCGAGCTCGCTCTTGTTCGTGTTCATCGATTTGGTTTGTATCAATGTTCCGTGAACGGTTTCGAGTGACAGGTGACGAATCCTGGTCGTTGACTATCCACTACCAGCTAGTCACTACCCACTGAAGAAATTTATCTTTTGCTTCAGCGACTAGTCATTCCCGCGTTCCGTCGCGGCTCCTATTGGGCGAGTCGCGAAAATTTACCTAAACACTCGACAGTTTTTGGAATAAAAGTATAATAGCACCTACGAACATCTCGCCAACGTCAGTAAATTAAAGAACTTTGCATCCCGGCTGTTAGGAAAAAGAACTCTACTTTTTTCAATCGAGGAAATTTATGGCAGCAGAAGTTGCTGAACTGGAGCAACAATCCAAGGAAGGATTTATACGCGGGCTCGGGCTGCTCGATTCGACGATGATAGTCGCCGGATCGATGATCGGTTCGGGCATCTTTATTGTTTCCGCGGATATTGCACGCCAGGTTGGCTCGCCCGGATGGCTGCTGGTCGTGTGGCTTATCACAGGTTTCCTGACCATGGTCGGGGCGCTGTCGTATGGCGAACTCGCCGCGATGATGCCGAAGGCCGGTGGACAATACGTCTATCTTCGCGAGGCTTACTCGCCATTCTGGGGCTTCCTCTACGGTTGGACGCTCTTCCTCGTGATCCAGACCGCGACGATCGCCGCGGTCGCCGTCGGCTTCGGACGCTATTCCGGAATCCTCATTCCATGGATCTCTGAAACTAACTATCTTGTCGAGCCGATTCGCGTCGGATCGACGAGTTACGCCTTTTCGCTTTCCACGGCGCAGCTGGTCGGCGTGCTGATGATCGCGTTCCTGACATGGATGAACACGCGCGGGCTAAAGCTCGGAAAGCTTGTTCAAAATACATTCACGTTCGCAAAGACCGGATCGCTGATCGCGTTGATATTGCTCGGGCTGATCGTCGGCCTCGCCTGGCACCCGGAGATCGCAGCCGCAAACTTTGGCGATCTCTGGACGGTTCGCGGTGATCTGCAGGATGTCGGTCACGGACTGACGGCGGCCGTCGTATTCGGTTTGTTTGTCGGCATCTGCGTCGCACAAACAAACTCGCTGTTCTCGGCCGACGCGTGGAACAACATCACGTTCACGGCCGGCGAGGTGAAGGATCCGAAGCGTAACATTCCGCTATCGCTCGCGTTCGGCACCGGTCTCGTGATCACGCTTTACCTGCTGGCTAACGTCGCTTATCTCGTTACGCTTCGTTTCGAAGATATTCAGAGGGTTCCGAGCGACCGCGTCGCATCGGCGACCGCAGAAGTTATTTTCCCGGGTGCCGGAGCGATCATCATGGCGATCGCCTTCGTAATTTCAACCTTTGGCTGCAACAACGGTTTGATCCTCGCCGGTGCCCGTGCATATTACGCGATGGCAAAGGACGGACTCTTCTTCAAATCTTCGGGCGAACTGAACAAGTTTCATGTGCCGGCGTGGGGACTTGTCATCCAGGGAATCTGGTCGGCGTTCTATGTACTGCCTCGAACAGTGAAGACGGCGGCGGATGGAAAAGTGTCGTACGGGAATCTCTATGGCGACCTTTTGACCTATGTCATCTCCGCGGCGCTCATCTTTTACATTCTGACGATCATCGGCATTTTCATTCTGCGGGCGAAGCGGCCGGATGCCGAACGCCCCTACAAGGCATTTGGGTATCCGATACTCCCGGCGCTATATTGCATCGGCGCGGCGGTCATTCTCGTTGTTCTCTTCATCTACCAAACAACGGCGACATGGCCCGGCCTGCTGATAGTCCTCACGGGCGTACCTGTTTATTTTATTTGGCGAAGCATGGCCGCAAAGAAATAGCAGTAAGACAAACTTCAGTTTGTCGCCGTATGAAGTTTTGAATTCCACATCAGCAAACTAAAGTTTGCTGTACTTTAGGAGGTTTTGATGTCACTTTTCGCGACTAAACCAATTTCCACGATCATTGCCGAGGCAGAAGAGTCCGGCGAGCACACATTTAAGAAAGCTCTTAGTGCGCTCGATCTGACGATGCTCGGCATCGGTGCGATCATCGGTACCGGTATTTTCGTACTGACCGGTCAGGCGGCTGGAAAACATGCCGGCCCGGCTGTGATCATTTCGATGGTCCTCGCCGGGATCGTCAGCGCCTTCGCGGCTCTTTGCTATTCGGAGTTCGCGTCGAGCGTGCCGATCTCAGGTTCCGCTTATGCATACGGCTACGGAACTTTGGGCGAATTTGTCGCCTGGATCATCGGCTGGGATCTGATCCTCGAATACGCATTTGGCGCCGCTACGGTCGCTGTTGGATGGTCGGGTTACGTCGTCAGTCTCTTGCGAGACACTTTGGGCATTAACTACCCGCTTAGTTTGAGTGCACCGCCCGGCATGGAGATCAAAGACGCGACCGGGGCGGTGATAGGCCACGGGGTCTTTAACTTACCCGCCGCGTTGATCGCGGTTGGCGTCACTTTCCTTCTCATCCGCGGTATCAAGGAATCGGCGAGCTTTAACTCGATCATCGTTCTGATCAAAGTCCTCGTCGTCATCCTTTTCATTATCGCGGGAATCGGCTACGTGAATACGAGCAACATCGGTATCGGCTGTACCGTCGGAAGTCCCGGCTGCGCCGAGTTCATGCCTTATGGATTCAGCGGCGTGGTGACCGGTGCGGCGGTGATCTTCTTCGCATACATCGGTTTTGACGCCGTATCGACCGCAGCCCAGGAAGCAAAGAATCCGCAGCGCGATATGCCGATCGGCATCATGGGAAGCCTTGCGATCTGTACCGTACTCTACATCCTTGTCGCGGGCATCATGGTCGGCTTGGTCGACTATAAGCTTCTGACCAATGCGGCTGCCCCGATCGCGGTCGCCATCGACGCGGCCCTCCAACAGGCGCAGGGAACGACAATGGGCAAGGTCCTTTATGCATTCCCGACGATCATCAAAGTCGGCGCCGTGCTCGGTCTGAGTTCGACGATGGTCGTGATGACGATGGGTCAGCCCCGCGTTTTCTATTCGATGTCGAAAGACGGATTACTTCCGTCGTGGGCCGCGAAGATCCATCCTAAGTATCAGACACCGCACATCACGACGGCCATCACGGGGACGATCGTTGCGATCCTCGCCGGGTTTATACCGATCAGCCTGCTCGGTGAGTTGGTCAGTATCGGGACGCTGTTCGCGTTCGTTATTGTCGGAACCGGCATCATTATTTTGAGATCGTCGAACCCGGCACTGCATCGCCCGTTCAAAGTTCCGCTTTCGCCGTTCATCCCGATCGCCACCGTTGTGTCGGCGGCGTATCTTATGAACAGCTTGCCGCTCGATACGTGGATCCGTCTGATCGACTGGATGGCGATCGGCTTGGTCATCTATTTCGCGTACAGCTATAGCAATAGCAATCTCGGCAAAAAGCCTGCAGCGGATGCGAATGTCGACGTACCGGCAACGTACAAGCCACCGATCGCAGCGCTCATCGCGATTATTCTGGCGATCGTTCTTACGCTGTATCAGGTTCCATATCTGATGAACCTGAAATCGGAAGACGTCCCATTCAATCTTGCGATCAGGCTTTTTGCATGGCTGATCACGGGCGTGCTGGTTGGCGTTCTGATGTATGGTAAAGGTGACCGAGGAGCAGGCCGAAGTGCAAAGACGAAGAACATCGGACTGTTGCTTTCGCTCGCGAACCTGGTGGTCTGGGTAGGCATCACCTGGTACTACTTCGGATTCATACATCCGACTAAGTAAGCGACTTCTTTCGTACTTGCCACAGAGAACACAGAGTCAATTTTTCTCTGTGAGCTCTGTGGCTTTTCTTTATGCGTAAGCAACTTGTCAGGTGGCTGATCACTATCGGCGTCGGCATATTGATCGCATTGCTGCCGCGACCCGAAGGCGTGACGCGCGAAGCATGGACGCTGCTTGCGATCTTTGTTGCGACGATCGTCGGCTCCATTGTCCAGCCGTTAACGGGTAGCGCGATGGTCTTGCTCGGCGTCATCGCTACCGCCCTGTTCGGCGCGCTCAAAATCGAGAAAGCGCTGAGCGGCTATGCGGACAAATACGTGTGGCTCGTGCTCGCCGCGTTCTTTATTTCGCGGGCGATGATCAAGACCGGTCTCGGACATCGGATAGCATTACTGTTTGTTCGAATGATCGGACGACGAAGCCTGGGACTCGGCTACTCACTCGTTTTTACGGATTTCATTCTCGCGTCTTTTGTCCCGTCGACGGGTGCGCGCTCTGGCGGCATCATCCTGCCAATCGCACGCAGCGTTTCCGAAACATACGACTCGCGGCCCGAGGATGGTACCGAAGCAAAGCTCGGCACGTTTCTGATGACGCTGCTTTATCAGTGTGAGGTCATCCTCTGCGCGACATTTCTCACGGGTCAGGCGTCGAATCTCATCATTCGCAACTTCGCGGCGACGCAAGCCGGTATCGATCTGAATTACTCCGTCTGGTTCATATCGGCGATCGTTCCGGCGCTCGTTTCGTTGACCGTCATACCGCTCTTCATCTATCGCTTCTTTCCGCCTGAGGTAAAGGAGACGCCCGGCGCGGTCGAGTTCGCACGCACGCAGCTCAAGGAAATGGGGCCACTAAAACGGAGTGAGAAGATCCTGCTGGCGGTTTTTATCTTGGTCGTTGCACTCTGGATCTCGGCCCCGTTTCACGGCATCGACGCGACGATCATCGCACTGACGGGAATAGCGCTGCTGCTGATCGCGGATGTCCTCAATTGGCGAGATATCACCGACGAAACTCACGCGTGGGAAGTTTTCATCTGGTACGGCGGGTTGGTGATGATGGCGACGGCGCTTGGCGAAACAAATATCACAAAATTGTTTGCCGAATCGATCGCCGGCACGATGAACGGATGGTCATGGCCGGCGGCACTCGCCGTGCTGGCACTCGTTTACTTCTACGCGCACTATGGATTTGCAAGCATCACGGCCCACGTAACCGCGATGTTCATTCCGTTTCTCGCCGTGACTGCGGCCGTCGGTGCTCCGATCGGACTGACGGTCCTCGTCCTAACCTACTTTGCGAATCTCAGCGCGGGGTTGACACACTACGGAACGACGCCGGCACCGGTCTATTTCGGCACGGGATACGTCACGCAGCGACGTTGGTGGACGGTCGGGCTGATCGCGTCGGTTATGAATATCCTGATCTGGTCGATCGTCGGCGTAGCGTGGTGGAAGGTTTTAGGATGGTGGTGAGGCGTAATTGATAGCTGATAATTGACAGTTGATAATTGATGGGGCCGCGGGTCAGAGAATCATAATTGACGGTTGAGAATTAAGTAGGGCCCGAAGTTACGAGGATCTTTCGTAAACTTCGGGCCTTTTTTGCTCCGGAATTATCAATTATCCAGTGTCAATTATCAATTGCCCAGGTCGACCGGCGCTGTCTCGTCGATCTTGTCGATGACGTCCTTGTAGATCTTGATATCGCCACCGGTTTCGAATCGCAAACGCGTCGACGAGAGATAATCCTGAAAAACTTCGCCGCGCTTTTGCGCAAGCATCTGTTCCATCAAACTGTCGCGCTGCTTCGCAAAGTCATCCATGTTTGCTTCCTGACGCTTGGTGACGCCGACGATGTAGTAGTTCTCGCCGATCTTGATCGGAGTCTTCGTCGCCTCGCCCTCTTTCATCGCGTAGATCGCGTCCTCGAGCGCTTCGCTTGTCGTCGCCGAAGGGCCGTCGCCGAGCGGCGATCCGAGGATGAAGCTTTTCTGCTCCTTTGCTTTCATGTTGCTCGCCTGTGCGGCGTTCGCAATGACGGCGGCGGTGGTTGAACCGGCGGCGATCTGATTTGCGATCTGCTCGATCTTGTTGCGGGCCGTCTCGAGCTTCACTACTTCGACGAGCTCGTTCTTTACCTCATCGAACTCAGCGTCCCGCGGCTCTTTCTTGTCGACAAGCATCGGGATCGCAAAACCATTTTGCACCGGGATCTTGTCACCGACGTCCTGAGCGTTCTCGAGTCCGGCAATTCCCTCTTCGAACTGTGGCGACGTACCGATATTCTCCACGTTGTCGCCTGCCTTGATGTAAGGCGTTTCACGAACCATCTCTGCAGCACTCATGTTAGCCTGCGGAGCGAACTGCTGGGCGGTCGCCTGAACGTCTTTGTTCTGCTTTAACGCGTCAGAAACTTTTTGTGCGAGCTCTGCAGCAACCGAGTACGCCCGACGATTTCGCAAACTGACTTCCAGCTCCTTCTTCGCGTCCTCGAAAGGTTTCGGGACTACATCACCGCGGCGAAGAATGAAGTAACGTCCCTGGTAACTGATCGGCTCCGTGATCTCACCCGGCTGCATCTTGATGAGCCGTTGGTACGGATCGTCCGCCTTGTTCGGGTTCTCTCGAACCGGGCCCGGGAGCTTACCACCGTTTGCAGCACTCGCCGCACTCTCCGACTGGCCCTTTGCCGCGGTGGCAAAAGCTTCCTCGGTAACGGTCGTTCCGGTGCCGCGCAGACGCGTGACCAGCTCATTCGCTTTCGTCATCACCTGCTCGTCGAATTCGGGCTTGGGAACGCGAAGGACGATTTCCTGGCCGAGCACGCCCGCTATCTTTTTGTCTTCGGGCAGCTTGTCGTACTCGGCTTTCAAGTCCGAGTCAGCGATCGGCAGTTTTTGGCCTATCTTCTCCGTATTCACAAATACGTACCGTATCTTTTTCTGCGGCACGCCGATGTAGTAGCTTGACTTATTTCGCTCGAAATAATCTCGCAGCTCGGCATCCGTCGGCGTGATCGTCTGTGCAAATTCAGCCGGTGACACCGCGACATAGCTGAGATCGAATTTCGTGTTCTTGCGTTGGAAATCTTTGAGAACTTCTTCTTCGGAAACACTAACGCCCGATGTGATGAACGCCCGCAGCTTGTTGCTGCTGATGTCGTCACGGACGCCTTCTTCAAACGCGGCGATGCTTCCCGACTGCTGCATCACGTTCTGCTCGTATACCTTCTGATCGAACGGCTTTCCATCCTGCGGTTTGAAATCATCACGGATCTTCGCCGCAACCTCCGCATCCGATGCGGTCAGGCCGAGGCGCTCGGCTTCGACGCGTGTGATCCGGCTGGCGATCATTCCGTCAAGCAAAAGTTTCGCCGGATACGGCCGGCCCTGGCTGTAACGGCTGTACAACTGCTTCTGACGGTAAAGCTCGCCGACGGTGATCTCCTCGCCCTTCACGCTCGCGGCGGTTTCGGTGCTGCGTGACGGATCGACGGTCGCGGTGCTCCGGATGCCGCTGCCGCCCCAGAACACAAGACTCGCGACCATCAGAACGCCGAAGATCAAAATGAAGAAATTACGCGTCTTCTCCAGACGATTGAAAAACTTTAACATCTCTTAATACCTATCGATTTGGATTTAGCTGTCGGTACG
>JBDTSA010000010.1:0-13243 GCA_039931335.1 Acidobacteriota bacterium | reverse complement strand
CCCGCGTCGAACGCGACCGTGAACAGCTCGACGGTGAAAGTTAAGCTCGCTCTCTCCGGCAATCTCATGGGATATCAGCCCCACAAGGATCCAGCGACCCAGATGGGCAATCACATCCACGTCATCCTCGACAATCAGCCATACGAAGCCTATTACGAACTCGGCCAGCCTTTCGAATTGCGCAATGTCGCGGACGGCCAACACACGCTGCGAGTTTTCCCGTCACGGCCATGGCATGAAAGCTACAAAAAGGACGGCGCGTTTCAAATGGTGAAATTCACCGTAACGAACGGCGGCGCCGTGGCGAACAAGCCGGCGGCGACAAATGGCGGGCAGCAGATGTCTAACGTCAACGCCAATACGAACATGAATGCGAATGCGGCGCCGCGCGAAGGAAAGGACATGCAGAATTCGACCGCTGGTGCAGTTGATCCAAACAAACCGCTGCTCACGTACAGCCGTCCGAAAGGCGAGTACAAGGGTGCGGACGCCGAAAGCATCATGATCGATTTTTGGCTTTCGAATGCTCGTATCAAAGGAGCGCCGTGGTTCGGCGGTGATAAAATTAGGGCTCTTCCCGAGCTTCGGATTCGGTATTCAGTTGACGGCGGTCAAGCGCAGTACATCGATAAGTGGGCGCCGATCTGGCTTTCCGGCTGGGCCGCGGGCAAGCACACCATCAAGCTGGAACTCGTCGACGAAGACGGCGGTCTGGTCGACAACGGCGGATATAATTCCACAACCAGAGAGATCACGATCACAAAGTAGGACAGACTTTCCAGTCTGTCCAAAACAATCGAACAGGCTGGAAAGCCTGTTCTACACTTATGAGAAGAGACATTACTTCGTGGTACAGCCACAACTTGAACATGGACATGCCGCTCGTGGCATATGGACACGCGGGGTATCCGCTGCTAATGTTCCCGACCGCTGCCGCCGATTATCTCGAGTACGAGCGGTTTCATCTGGTCGATGCGATCAAGGACCTTGTCGAGGCAGGAAAGATCCGGGCGTATTCGATCAACTCGGTCAATAAGTACAGCCTCTTGAATCGCGAGTCGCATCCGTCGTGGAAGGTTGAAATGCTCGAGCGCTACGACCGGTACATCATGGACGAAGTGCTCCCGCTGATCCGCAACGAATGCGGCGATGATGCAAAGCCGCTAACGACCGGAGCGAGCCTCGGCGCCTTCCTCGCGGCGAACACGTATCTCAAACACTCGGATAAATTTCGTGGAACGATCGCAATGAGCGGCAGCTATGACATCTACAACTATCTCGATAAGGGTTATTACGACGACAATGTCTACTTCAACAACCCGGCTATGTATCTGAAGAACCTCAACGACGATTTTCATCTACCGCGTCTTCGGAAAGCCGACTCGATCGTTATCGTCTCGGGCCAGGGTTCGTACGAAGCACCCGATCGCAGCCGCGAGCTATCCAACATCCTTCACTCAAAAGGAATACCGCATCTGCTAGAGCTCTGGGGCAACGACGTCAATCACGACTGGCCGTGGTGGAGAAAAATGCTGCCGTATTATTTAGGACGATTTACGGAGGGATGAAGGATAAAGGATGAATATGGCAACTCTCCCACAAGAGCCGCAACGTGAGTTACGCATCCGTCTAAAACTTTACGCTCTACGTGTCCTGAGACTCTATGATTCTCTTCCTCGCTATGGTTCGGCTCAGGTCATCGGTCGCCAACTCGCTCGTTCTGGAACTTCCCCCGGAGCTCAATACAGAGAGGCTTGTCGCGCAAAATCAGATGCGGACTTTGTTAGTAAGATTGAAGGCGCGCCGCAGGAACTTGACGAGAGCGATTATTGGCTCGATATGCTAATCGAAGGCAAATACGTTCAAGGTGACCGGCTAGCGCTGCTCAAGGACGAGACCGACGAGCTGATCGCGATCCTGGTTACGATCGTACGAAAGGTGAAAGGGCGACAAAAACACTAGCTCGCCCAACCATCCTTCATCCTTCCGCCTTCATCCTTCACCGCACAATATTCACGCTAATACGCGATGGATACTTCGCCGAGCGGAAGACCTTCTGCGTCGCCGTTTGAAAGTCGCTCTCTTTTGCCCGGAGAATATTCAGCACGAACTTTTGCGGGTTGCGGTTGTACAGCGGGAACCACGTGCTCTGAACCTCGACCATTATCCGATGACCCGTCTTGAACGTGTAGTCGTTACCGCGCATGTTGATCGAATACTCGTTCACAGCGTTCGGCTTTAGCTCCTCGGCTTTCTCAAAGCTTTTCAAATAACGACCGCGAAAGATCTCACTCGCGACCATCAGTTCATAATTCGACATTTTCGAATCGTCCGCACCTGACGGATATACATCGATCAGCTTCACGACCCAATCGCTGTCGGTACCGCTCGTCGAGGCATAAAGATCCGCGATGATGTCGCCGGTGATCGTGACGTCGTTGGTCAGCGGATCCGACTTCCATTTAAGAACGTCATTGCGATCAGTGACAAAGCTTTGGTCATCGACAAGCCATGTGTACCACGTCGAACCCTCGCCATAGGTCGGAAGGATCGGCCGCTTGCGATACGGGACCGGCTTCGCCGGATCTGAAACGTAACTATCGAAAGCATCACCGCGTTCCGCAGGTTTTTCGAATGAGAGTTTGCCGCTCGCATGAAGATAAATGCCTTCGGCCTTGTTCGCTTTCGGCGTCCACGAATCGTAAGCCATCCAACGATTGGAACCTGATCTAAAGATGCTGGCTTCCGGAAGCTTCAGCGAACCTTTTCCTTTCAGATGATACGCAAAAAACGGAGCGAGGATCTCGGAGCGAAAATACCGTCCGGTGTCGCTGCCGAAATCAACTGAAGCGAGCCGTCGTCCGCGGCCGCCCCATCCGCCGTGATTCCACGGGCCCATAACGAGATTCACTTGATTATCGTTGTCGGTTTTCTCGAGCGACTTGTAAAGCGCGAGGGGGCCGTACATATCTTCCTGGTCCCACCAGCCGCCAACGACAAGCGTCGGAACACTCGTGTTTTTGAGATAGAGATTCGCCGCCCTTGCTTGCCAGTAGGCGTCGTACGACGGGTGCTCGAGAAACGCTTTCCATGAATGCGATTTCGTCGCGAGGTCCGTCGCGAGTTCGGACATCTTCTTCGCACCCATGTACCAGTTGAATAGGTCCGGATCGTTGAACTCGACGTCGCCACCCTTCTTCGCCGACTCGAGCGGGACAGCCCACTGGTGGGCATAGGTTTGTCGCAACGCGCCGTGATGCGAAAAATCATCGCCCATCCAGAGATCTGTGACGGGTGCTTGCGGCGAAGATGCTTTCAATGCCGGGTGCGGATCCAGAAGCGCGACCGCCGCGAGCCATCCCGGATAACTCACTCCGCAGATACCGACGCGGCCGTTATTCTTCGGCACATTCTTCAAAAGATATTCGATCGTGTCGTATGTGTCGGTGCTTTCGTCGATCGACTTCGTATCGCGCTTGTCTCTCGGCGGTCGAAGCATCTCAAACACGCCTTCGGAATCCTCGCGTCCGCGGATATCCTGAAACACAAAGACGTAGCCATCTTTCACTAGTTCAGGTTTAGCGCCGTTTAGACGACCACCGTTCCAACCAGCGACACCATACGGCGTTCGCTCCATGTAGATCGGCAAGCTCTCAGTCTGATCTTCAGGCGTAAGAATTACGGTGAAGAGCTTCACGCCATCCCGCATCGGTATCATTGCTTCGGTCCGCTTGAATGAAACGCGGGTATCCTTGGCGGGCTGATCTGCGATCTTTTTTGTTTGAAATTCCGAACCGCCTTGTCGGAAGATCATTCCGGTCATTCGGCCCGAAGAGTCACGGATGAATTCAGCATCCGCCGGGATCGCCTTTAAGAAGAACTTGTTTGCGGCACTCGGGAAAATCTCGACGCGGTCCTGATTGGTAACCTGAACGAAAAACTTCTCGCCATCGCGAAAAAACGAAAAGATCGTCCCACCCAGGTTTACCGAGTCTTCGTATTGTCCGACGTAAGCGTCAAAACTTTCAGGGGCGATCCTGATCTCGACCGGCGTCGGCTGAGCGGCAGGCTGCTGAGCATCGAGCGGCAGTGAAAAAGTCAACGCAAGAATAAGTGCGGCGAGCAAAGTTGATCGAATATTCATATGGATCGTGTCAGCTAGAGATGTTTTTACGCAGATTCCTAATCCGAAGTTTATCTTTCCCCGAATAGAAAATAAAAAAGGAGAAAGGGCCTCGAACCTTTCTCCCAAAATAAAACTCTTTTGTCGTTAACCGTCGCCCTTCTTCCCTTTTCGCTTCTTGCCTTCGGGAACATCGGCCGGCGGAGAATCGGGATTGCGCGGAGGCGGCTGCGAGATCACGGGTTTAGAAACAGGCGGATTATCTCCCGCCGGATTCGTCTTCGGTGCATCGGATCCGCCCGGCGGCGAATCGCCACCGCTTGTCACACCTGGATCAGCCGTCGTTCCGGTCGAAGTCCCCGCGCCCGTCGCCGTAACCGCACCCGACTTTATTGCGGCTTGATCAGCCTTTTCAAGTTTCTCGAGCTCTTCGCGTTTATTCCGTTCGATCAATGTCTTGATCTCCGATGGTATCGGCGGTGGACTCGGGAAAGTCTCCTTCGGCTTGTCCTTCATAAAAGGATTCATGAACGCGTTGAAGAACGGCATCGCTCCATGGCCACCGGTCATGTACGAGCCAAGGTTCTCCTTCTTCTCCGGATTTCCCATCCAAACGCCGGTGGTGTATGTCGGGGTATAACCGATGAACCATACGTCCGTGTGATCATTCACCGTCCCCGTCTTTCCTGCGAGCGGCTGACCACCGGCCTGAGCCCCGGCTGCAGTACCGCCAGGGCCGGTTACTCCCCGCATCATGTCGACCATCGTCAATGCGACGTACTCGCTCGTGACTTTCGATGTCAGATTCTTCCACTCTTCGAGAAGCGTTCCGTCGCGGCTGTAAACCTTGCGGATCATGTGCGGCGTAACACGTATGCCCTTGTTTGGGAACGACGAATACGCGGAAACCATTTCCAAGAGGGAAGCCTCGCTCGCACCGAGCGCGGACGGCAAGCTCGGGGCCATCGGATTCGTGATGCCGAAGCGTCGTACCATCTGAGCACCGGATTGAATCCCGACTTGCTCAAGCAAATGCACCGCCGCGAGATTATATGATTTCGCCAGCGCGATCCTCAGCGGGACGTTTGGATGGCTCGTACTTCCGTCGTAGTTATGCGGCATCCATCCACCGCGTTTTATCGGAGCGCCGCTGACAAGCATGTCCGGTGTCATCCCGTCTTCGACAGCCGCCGTGTAGATGAACGGCTTATAGGCCGAGCCGGTTTGCCGCAGGCCCTGCGTCGCGTTGTTAAATTTGTTCGTGTGAAAATCGTACCCGCCGACCATGCAAATTATCTCGCCCGTGTGAGCGTTGAGCGAAACTAGCGACGCCTGTATTTCGGGAACCTGCGACAACTCAACCTGCAGGATCTGACTCGCATTATCGACCTTCTTTACGAGGAACTCGGCGAGAAATCCAACCTTTAGCTCTTCACGCGGCCCTTTCCCGCTTCGGCCCATGTCGGCTCGCGTCACGACCGCTTTGTACTTTCCGAATCGCACACCGACTTCGTCTGAACCGGCGTTGGCTTTTACGACGAGGCCTTTGATGTACTCACCTTCTTCGTACTCGTCTCCATACCAGTCGGCGTGTTTGTACGACGTCAGTTTATTTGCGATCTCCTTCTCGTCGGTCAGCGCCTGATTGTCGGCATCGACGAGAATGTTCTGGTAATCGGATCGCCATCGCCGACCTTTATCGAACGTACGCAGGCGTTCACGGATCACCTTCGTCGCGATCTTTTGCGCCTCGACGTTGATGCTCGTATAAACTTTCAAACCGCCCTGAGCGACACGCGTCGTGTATTCGTTCTCGAGATACCGGCGGATCTCTTCGACCGGATAGTCCCACGCGGTCGATTTAGGAAGCGACTGATAATAGGCGGTGTCGGCGAGCTTGATCGGTTTAGCCTTGGCGGCGTCGATCGCTGCCTCGGAATACCGATCCGGAAAATACTTCGCCATCTGTTCAAGGACGATGTCACGGCGCATCTTCGCCTTTTCCATGTTCCGCGTCGGTGAGTACTCGGGCGATTTTGGGATCGCGGCGAGCAAAGCGGCTTCTTCAAGATTCAATTCCTTGAGCGGCTTCCCGAAATACGTCCGCGCCCCGGCCTCGAAGCCGTAAGCACCTGCGCCGAGGAAGACGTAGTTCATGTACATCTCGAGAATCTGACGCTTTGTGTAAAGCCGCTCGATCTGTAACGCCACCGCCCACTCATTAACCTTTCGACTGTAGGTTTGGTCCTTGTACAGGAAAAGATTCTTCGCGAGCTGTTGAGTGATCGTCGAACCACCCTCGAGGCGGCCGCCCGTCAGGTTCTTGATGACAACACCGGCAATTCGATACGGGTCGATGCCGATGTGATCGTAGAAACGATTATCTTCGATGGCGATGAGCGCGTCTTCGACATTCTGCGGAATGTCCTGCTCGCGGATCGGGATACGCTTTTCGATCGCGAACTCGGCAAGAACAGTTTCACCGTCATCGGCGTAGATCGTCGTCACTTGCGGCGGACGGTAAGTAGCAAGTGCGGAGACCTCAACTGAGTAGCGTGAATTGTTTAGATAGTATGAGAAGAGGATGCCGCTCAGGGCCCCGGCTGCGATCGCGAGCAAAAGAGACATGGCGAGCCATGTCAGCGTAAATGACCAGCTGCGGCCGGTTCCGACCGACCTGACTTCCCGTTCGACAATTCTTCGTTCTCTCGCCATAAATCCTTAACCGTGAAGTTATGAAGTGTGAGGTAAAAACTGTGAGTTGTGCGCTCAGCGTCAAATTCCAGTTCATACCTCACACTTCATACTTCACACCTCACACTTCATACCTAATTAACAAACCGCCGCATCTTCACACTGACAACGAACCCGATCGCAATAAACGTCGAAAGTATCGCCGACAGTCCGGCGCTCATCAGCGGCAGCGGCACGCCGATCACCGGCAAAAATCCAAGTGCCATTCCGACGTTGATAAATATCTGAAACACCATCGCGGTCGCAATCGCCATTATAACAAGCATGCCGGGGCGTTCCGAAGCGGAGCGCGCGCCTGCTATGAGACGGGACAAAAGTAAGGCGTACGCGATCAAAAGCGATACGCAGCCTATAAAACCTGTGTTCTCAGCCGTCACTGCGAAAATAAAATCCGTATGCGGCTCAGGTAAAAATTTCAACACACTCTGCGATGTTTCCGGATCGCCTTTGATCCCGGTCAGGCCGCCTTTTCCAACCGTAATGATCGACTGCATTGTGTGATAACCGTAACCTTTCGGATCGACACTCTCAGGATCGAGGACCGCATTAATGCGCTCCTGCTGATAACGTTTGATAAGACCAGTATGCACGCCAACGTAGTAGCTTGCCGGGATAAAGATCGCCGCCGCAACAAGCGTGATCACAACGTAACGGATCTGGATCGCAGACAAAAACAGGACAGCCGCGAGGATTGGAAAATATGTGATCGCCTGGCCGGCATCCGGTTCGAGCATGATCAGGCCAACGGGCCCTGCGAGGATCAATCCGCCGATCACGATCTCTCGCACACTCAGAGCACCCGACTTCCGCGAGCCAAAATACTTTGCAAGCATCAGGACGGTTGGGATCTTCACGAACTCCGACGGTTGGAACTGTCCGATGACCGGTAGTTTCAGCCACGCCTGCTGACCGTTGACCTCGACGCCAAGCGGCGTAATAACAAGGGCGAGCAGGAGCAAACCAAAGCCGTAGAAGAACGGGGCCAATTCGATGATGCGGCGGTAGTCGCTAAAGGCAATGACGAGGAACGCGACGACTGCGATACAAAGTCCGATGATCTGCTTGGTCCAGTAGCTTTCAGTCGGCAGAGCGTTGTGTATCTGCCAAATGCCAAACGACGCGATGGCGAGCGCAAGGAAAGTGGTAAGCCAGTCAAAGTCACGCAGATCTCGTTTTTCGATTATTGCTACCATTTTCTTAACGCGTGGAGACCAGGTTCGGATCGTTCGGAGGAACGAATCCTTTTTTCGCGAGATACGCCTCGTAAACTCCTTTCGCTGCGGGTGCCGCATTTGCAGATCCAAAGCCAGAATTCTCAATCAACGCAATAACCGAGAGTTCCGGTTTATCCGCAGGCGCGAAACTCACGAACCAAGCGTGATCCTTCGCGCCGCCCGAGCCAATTTCCGAATTCTGAGCTGTCCCTGTCTTACCCGCGATTTCAAAGCCCGGCATCTTGATGCGACCGGCCGTGCCGCCATTGTTGACTACGCCCCACATTCCCTTCAGCACATACGCATTCTGTTCGGGAGTCATTTGAATAATAATCGGGTCATGCGCCGCATAATTGATAGCGGGGCGTGCCGGTATATAGTTTGTATCTTGCTCGTCGCCAACCGCGCTAATCTCCCTGAACTCCTTTAGAAAATGCGGAACATACATTCGTCCCTGAACGCCTACACTCGAGATTGCTCGAAGCATTGAAATCGGTGTGACGTTAACCGTGACCTGACCAATCGCCGCAAACACGGTTTCAATGTCGTTCCACTTTCCGCCATCGCGTTTTCGTATGTAGGACTCGAAAGATTTAGGAGTTTGACTAATCTTTTCATTGGGTAAATCAACGCCCGTACGCTTATCGTATTCGAACGTTTCTATCATCTTCTTTAGTCCGTCGAGACCCATCTTCAGAGCGAGTCGATAGTAGTACCCATCGCATGAATGCGTAATAGCCGACGGAAGATCCGGTGAGCCGTGATTGCCACTCGTGTCTCGGGTAAATCGATTTCCAACTTGCAGACCGCCGCCGCACACGATGTTCGAGTGCCCGACGGTGATAACTCCTTGCTGCAATGCTGCTACCGACTCGGGTATTTTCCATGTCGAACCCGGATGAAAACGCCCCTGAATCGCCCGATTTAGTAGCGGCCTCCCTTCGTTCTTCCAATAAGCTGCGATCTGCTTTCGGCCCTCGGGAGTCTTGCTGCCCTGAACAAAAATATTCGGATCGAATGACGGAAGGGACGCCATCGCGAGGATCTCGCCGTTGTTCGGATCCATCGCGATTATCGTTCCGCGCTTGGTCGATGAATTCGCGAGCTGCTGCTCGGCGGAGAGCTGCAAGTCAAGGTCAATCGTCGAGACCATGTCCTGACCGGCCTGCGCGGGTACAACGCCGATCTCAGCCTGAACTCGCCCTCGGCTGTCAACGATCACCTTACGATAACCGGGCTTGCCGCGAAGATACTCATCGTAATACTGCTCGAGCCCGCCCTTACCGATGATGTCACCCGGCTTCAGGCCCTTGTCCTTCCACTCGTCGCTTTCGAGCTGTTTGGGACTGATCTCGCCAACATAACCGAGCACATGCGCCAACTCGGTGCCATGCGGATAGAAGCGCTGCGGCTGATTTTCGATGCGAAGCTCGGGAAACTCGAGTGAGTGCGACTCGACCCAGGCGATGTCCTGGATCGTCGCATTCTCTTTCAACACCATTGTTTCGAAGTCGTTTTGTTTATTGATGAGAGCAAGTCGTTCGACGACAAAGCTCGGATCGAGATTCAATCCATCGGCATAGTCTTCGACACGCGACGTGACATCGATCTTCTTGATCGGCTCATTCGACAAGACGACGTTCCACGTCGGGCGTGAATCGACGAGGATTTTTCCGCTGCGATCGAATATCACACCGCGTGGTGCGGGAATCGCTATGTGACGGATGCGCTGATTCTCAGCCCGCTCGGCGTAGTACTCACCTTTTACGACTTGCAGATAGTAAAGCCGCACCCCGAGAATGCCAAGCAGAACGAAGGCGACGATCTGGATCGTCCCGATCCGTAATCCGAGATTCTGTGAATACTCGTTCAGCTTCATAAATCGCTTATTTGCTCAATCGGATAGGATTTCTTCGGCGAGTCTGCCGTCGGGCGGGAAACATATCACGCCGCTTCGGCCGCGACTTTTCGCTCAGAACAAAATCGAGCAGAAGGTAGACCATCGTACCCGCTATCGTCGTGCCGATAAGAGTGTAGGAGATGATCACAAATACCTGTCCGGTAGGTTCCTGGCCTAGCAATCGGTGCGCTCCGTAATAGACCAGGTCATCGAGCAAACATGCTCCGGCTATGACGGGGATGCGGAGTAAAAGGTTGTCCATGTAGACGCGCCGGGCGAGCTCGGAAACCATGTATGCTATCAAGGTTTTAGAGAACCCGTTGGCACCCAGAAGGCCGCCGCTGAGGGCGTCGACCGCAATACCGGCAAAAGTTCCGAAGAAGATCGCCTTGACGGAGTTGCGCTGAAGCGCAGCATAGACAACGATGATGAGCGGAAAATCGATGTAAGCGAGTGGCTCGGCCACGCTCCGCAGCGTCCACTGGAGCAGGACGGCGATGATCAATGCGATTGTGATCTTGAGATTTTCCATCCGCTGCTACTTCTTCGCGTCCTTCACTGCGTTCGGAAGCTTCTGGTCGAATTCAGCCTTCGCCGGCGGTTCGTAAAGCAGGACACCAACTTCTTTGATCGAGTTGATACCGCCACTCGGCCGGATAAATATCTGATGCGGAACCGTCGCCGACCCCGACCGAACCTCGACGATCTCGCCGATCTTCAGGCCGGCGGGATAAATGCCATCCTGACCGGTCGTGTAAACGACCTGCCCGGGCTGCACATCCGCGCTGCCGGAGACATACTTCATTTCGACAAGATCCCGTTTACTCGTACCAGCGACGACACCGAGAATGCTTGACGTGCCGATCTCTCCGACGACGCCGCCGACGCCCGATTTGTCGCGCGTGATGAGGTCGAATTGCGCGGTCAACGGGCTTACGGCGGTTACGCGTCCGATCAAACCGCCATCGCTGACCACCGGCATGTTCAACTTAACGCCGTCGAGGCTCCCGCGATTGATGATCGACGAGTCGAACCAGACGCTCGGATCGCGGCCGATGATCCGGGCCGTCAGAATTTTGTACTTACTGTTCTCTTTTAAATTGAGGAGCGAGCGGAGCCGATCGTTCTCTGCGGTCAGGTCTTCTTTGCCCTTTATATCCAGCTCGAGCTCCTGAACCTTTTGCTTAAGAATGTCGTTCTCGCTCTGCGCGGATCGAAGGTTTGTGATCGAACTAAAGTAGTTCGAGAGTCCTGAGCTGACACTTGTGACGGGCGACTGGACAAAGTCGGCGACGGCTTGCGACCACACGCGAATGATCCTCTGGCCGGACGTGATCTCGCGAGCGTCGAACGCCATCAACATAAAGTTTCCCAAAAGCAGAACTATCACCAGCCAAGGTGTCATCCGCCATACTTCTTGTTGACTACGCTCAACCATCCTGATTAGTGGGGAACGGTGAACGGTGAACGGTGAATGATAGGTTTATTTATCACTCACCATTCACCGCTCACCACTAATTTAGTTTCCTGTCATCAATGAATTGTCCCACTTGACGCGTTTGAGAAGTTCAATGTCCGAGAGCATTTTTCCAGTTCCCAGAACAACTGAAGAGAGCGGATCGTCCGCGATCACGACCGGCAGACCGGTCTCGATCATAAGACGCTTATCGAGATTCTTAAGCAGTGCTCCGCCGCCAGTAAGAACGATCCCGCGTTCGACGATGTCGGCGGAAAGCTCTGGCGGCGTACGTTCGAGAGCGACGCGAACGGCATTAATGATCGTTGAGACCGCATCCGAGAGAGCTTCGCGGATCTCTTCGTCAGTCATCGTGATCGTCTTCGGAATTCCTTCGATCAGGTTTCGGCCGCGAACATCCATCGAGAGAGGCTCATCCAGCGGAAAGGCGCTGCCGAGAGCGATCTTGATCGCTTCGGATGTGCGTTCACCGATCAGCAGATTATATTTTCGTTTGATGTACTGGGTGATCGCCTCGTCCATCTCATTTCCGGCGACGCGAACCGCCCGTGAATAGACAATTCCCGAAAGCGATATGACGGCGATGTCAGTAGTTCCGCCGCCGATATCGACGACCATATTGCCGTGCGGCTCCGTGATCGGAAGACCGGCGCCGATGGCGGCCGCCATCGCTTCTTCGACGAGGTAAACTTCGGAGGCCTTTGCCCGGTAAGCAGAATCTTCGACGGCGCGGCGTTCGACTTGTGTGATCTCGGAAGGGATCCCGATCACGACCCTCGGTCGCACCCACGATTTTCCGTTGTGAGCCTTTCGGATGAAGTGCTGGAGCATTTTCTCGGTCACTTCAAAATTCGCAATGACGCCGTCCTTCATCGGCCGGATCGCTACGATATTGCCCGGCGTACGGCCAAGCATTTCTTTCGCATCGCGTCCGACTGCCTCAACCTGATTCGTCACTTTGTTAATCGCAACGATCGAAGGCTCTGAAACGACGATGCCTCGCCCTTTCGCATACACAAGGGTGTTTGCTGTTCCGAGATCAATAGCAAGATCGCTCGAAAATAAACTAAACAGTGATTTAAAAGCCATTTTTTAATTCTTTCTGAACGTAAGATTCCGACGGTTCTTAATTGCTTGGAAGAGTTGCCGCCGCCCTCAAACATCTCTACTTGGGTATGATTTTATGAAGTGACCTTGGACCCCACACGTCTAATGAACAAGCATACACTCTTTCATCCGCGATTTTCTACTGTAAACGCTGGATTTTGTGATTTTTTTTTCACAAGTGGAAAAGGTTCGGGGAACGGTTGGTTCGGACATCGGGAGGCTAAAATTCTCGAGCGCAAAAAAGGCGGCCCGAGAGCCGCCTTTGAGGTTAGGTAGTGTTAGGAAATTATGGCAAAGCCACGAAATCCTGATTAGTGACGTTGTCATTGACCGGCACGTTAACCGGTGCCGGGAATGAGTAGACTCTAGAAGAAGCACCCATCGAGTAGGTCTGCCCGGTCAGGACATTGTCAAAGCTGTAATAGCCGAACGGATTCGTCAACGCGAGCCGGCGAGCTCCCATCGGATCGCTCAGAAATACGTATGCATTTCTGATCGGCGTACCGTCCTGAGTCGTTACGCGTCCACTGATCGACACATTGGCCTGAACGGCCGGCATCGGCCCTTGGACCTGAATCGTGATCGGACTGCCCGTTTTGAAGAAGCCGATCGTTGCATTGACTGTCTGCGGCGGACGGTTTGAATCGAAACGGATGTTATACATCGTT